>JACQUE010000100.1 GCA_016210425.1 Chloroflexota bacterium
CACCCGCACCGGCCCGAAGAGGATACGATCGCCATTGGTCTCGCCCGTAGCGTCTAGCACAGGCAAGCGCACACCTGTGGCAGGGTCATAGACCCCGACCTCCACCTGGTACTCTCCTGGCGGCGTACCCGGGGGCACCTGCAGCCCGTGCCGGTCCTCCACCATATCGCCAGGGTTCCACGTGTTCGTAGGTCGAGTGTTCCCGGCAGGCGGCGAGTCGTGCTGCGCCCAGACATACTGCTGCTTATCGAGGAGGTGCGTGAAGACGGTGTATGCCTTATCCGGCTTTCCCTCGGCCTGCCATCTCAGGGTCAACGCGATTACATCACCGACCTTCGCTGTTGGAACGCCGTCAGGGGCAGGCACCGTCCCCTCCAAACTGTAGCCCAGGAGCCGTAGCTGCTTCCCGAAGCTGGCGTCCAGTGTCTTCTCACTGGCTTTGATTTCGCCGGCTGGAGCTGTAGTGTAGAGCCCCAGTTGGACACTGCCGATCCACCGGTGGCTGGCCAGGTACGTGTTTTCGCCAAGCCAGCGCTCGATGAAGAGGTTGCGGTCACCTCCCTGCATGCCCCACATTATCACCCAAAGCCGCCGGTAGCTCCCTGCCATCTGCTCAAGCTCAGCCTTGGCCGCCGTCTCGTCGATAGGGCGTTGGCGGGGGAGCGGGTACTCAGGCAGGTTGCCCCTGTAGTAGTAGTCGAAGATCTCCTTCTGGCCGCCGTCATAGAGAACGACCGCGTCCTGCGGCTGTGAGGACATCTCGACGTAGCGGGCTAAACCTCTATAGTCGTCGCGGGCGTACCGGGGGTCGGTGAAGTAGGCGTGGAGGGACGGGTAGGCAAAGTAGCTTATGGCGCCGGAAGCCGCCAGACCGAGGAGCCCCGTTGCCCCTGACGGCAATCGACGCCGCCGAACAAGCCACGTGGTCAAGCGCGCGAAGGCGACGATCCCGGCAGCGATGAGAATGTAGAAGGCCGGCATTGAGGGAATGATCTGTTTCACCATCTCGGGGAATTGGAGGGGGCTGCGGCGAGTCACTGCATAAAGGACGATGAATGGCACAACGAGCCAGAGGATGGCGGCTGCGCTCAGCATGAAGGCCGGCGCCCGGTCCCGCGATGCTCTGCGGACACCCCAGGCGATTATCGCCATCGCTCCCAGGAGTAGGAAGGCAACGAAAAAGGCCTCGACGGCGGGGTTTGCAGCAGCGGGCCAAGAGCGACCGAGCGAGAAGACCCGAAATACTATGTGCGCCAGGCCCTCGAAACCCAATCTGGGGGCATCTGAGGTTTCCCAGGCTGTGATGCGGCCTGAGACGCGTACGTACCAGGGGAGATAGAGGAGAGCCAGCCCAGCCTGGGCTAGCAGCCAGATGAGCCAGATCGTCCGATGGCGTGGGACACGCCAGAAGGCGAGGATGAACAGGATGTTCTCGAAGGCAAGCAGGCTGAAGGCGAAGTACTGCGTATAAATGGCGGTCGCCGTAGCAGCCACGTAAGCCAAAGCCAGGCCGATAAGCTTACGGTCGATCCGAGATCGCAAGTAGCGCTGGATAAGCAGCACCATTAGGTAGACCGAGAGTGTCCCCAGAGCCGCCACCGGCATGTACATCCGCGCTTCCTGCGAGTAGTAGATGAGATAGGGCGACATCGCGGCCAGGGCTGCTGCTACCAGTCCGACCCATCGATTGAAGAGGCGCTCGCCGAGCTTGTAGATGAGCAGGACGAGCAGGATGCCGAAGATAACCGAAAGGAGCCTGAGCCCGATCTCGCTGGTGCCGGCGAGGCGGCTCCACCAGTGGAGGAGGATGTAGTAGAGAGGCGGATGGATGTCGGCGGCCGAGTTCTCGATTATGCTCCCGACTGTCCGCTCCGCCATGATGGCGCTGTTGCCCTCGTCCGCCCAGAGGCTCTGGTAGCCGAGGCGGTAGAGGCGCAGCATTAGCGCTGCCAGCAGCACGAGCGCCATAAGCAGCGAGGGCCCGGAACGCTCCCAGAGTCTCCTACCCGCGCCGTTGCTCATCGTGCAACTCCAGAGCCTACCATGGGCGGCGAGAGGCGTGCCAGCCGGCGAGGGCCGTGGCGGCTCCCAGCAGGAGCACGGTCCCCAGGGCTAACCGCAGTGCGCTGCTGCCACTGCTGTCCACGATCACGCCGTCGACAGCTACTTCGCCTCTGTCCGAGGCGATCTCTATTATGGCCGTATGCTTGGTGCCCCTCAGCCCTCGCGCGATGGGCACCTCGGCCTGCCATTCTTCTATTAGGCTGCCGAGGTCGATGTAAGCCCGCCCCTGCGCGTCCTGGGGCAACTGGTTGGCCCTGCTGGGCTCCCCATCGATCGCTATGATAAGCTTTCCTGCGTCTGGGCCCTTGCGTGTCACCAGCGTCAGGTCCGAGCCCCGGAAACGAAAGCTCAGGCTATCGCCCTGCCTCATGCTGGCCATGTAGGAGCCCAGAGAGGCGCGACTGTCCTGCTTGGATTGCCAGTCGCCGTCGTAGGCTATGGCCCAATCCGTCTCCTGGTGATAGCTCTTGCCGAGGGGTGACTCACTCAAGGCCAGCTTCTTGTAGGCATCATAGACGGGGTGCGTCGTGAAATCGGGCTCGACCATGCTGAAGTAGTAGCTGACCTGGTCACGGTCGGCGTCGCTGACGCGGCGGAAGTGCCAGTAGAAGAGGACGCCCATCCACGGCCATTCCTCCGTCGCGCGGCGGTAGGCATCCGCTGTATAGCGGGCCTGGAAGTCGCGCGTGACGCGACCGTGCGTCGCCTCCAGTGGAAAGTCCTGGGGCAAGGCGTTCCAGCCCACCTCGGTGGCCCAGACGGGCTTCTGGGCATCGCCGTTGCGCACCATGATCTCGCGGATGAGCTCGGGGCGGGAGAAGTTGACGCGGGAGGGGTCGGCGCGCCGGTCGCCGGGGCCGGTCCAGAGGCCGTAGCCCTGGGCGGCCATGATGTCGAAGTAGTCCTTCGCCCCAGCGTCGTACATCTTCTGCAAGTAGGTGAGGTCGCTCTCGTTCCGGCCACCTTCTGTGCCCAGGGTGGGCGAGAGTGCCGCCGAGAGCACGACCGCCTCCGAGTTAGCTTCCTTAATGCGCCTGTAGGCGGTCTTGAGCATCTCCACGTAGGCACGCGCGTCGGGCGTTTGGCTGCCCCACTCCTCGTAGAGGTTGGGCTCGTTCCAGATCTGGAAGTAACTTATCTTGCCCTTGTAGCGCTGTGTCAGCTTGTAGAGGAACTCGCCGTAGTCGTCGAGGTTGTCTGGTGGGCCGAAGGGGTTGGACTGGTCGGCTCTGGCCCAGCTAGGCGGGTAATCAACTCTGGCCACGATCTGCAGACCATACTCGTCCGCTGTGTTCACGATGCGGTCGTACTTGTCCCAGGTAGAGGCCCCGTAGCCGTTGATGTAATCGCCCTTCATGGGGGTCTCTATGTCGGCCCAGGGGAACTCCTGTCGTATCCAGCGCACCCCTGCGTCGCGCAGCATTTCCATGCCCTTGCGCACCTTTGCCTCCTCGACCTCCTGCTCGAAGAAGGTGTTGATGCCGTAGGGTGGAGCGTCGGTGTGGGCGACGGGCACCATGCCCTGCGTATCGATGGGGCGCTGGCGGGCCTGGTCGAGAAGCGCTTTGACTTGGTGGGGCAGGTCCGTCTCGCCTGTCCAGTCGATGAGCCGGTCGTGGAGGGGAAACCTGAACACTAGAAACAGCGCGATGATGGTGCCGAGAGGGACAAGGACGGCCACCTCCCAAGGGGTGAGCCGCAGCCTAGAGGATAGCTTCATGCTGTGTCCCGGAGAGCATTTCGAGGGTCATTTTAGGGGACTGGGGCTGCTGTGTAAACCGCAGGGAGCTTCAGGGGGCCTCGGCCTGCCACCGCCCATAGATCGCCAGCAGCTTAGGTGCGATCACCCGCCAGTCGTAGTCGCGCTCGACGAGGTGCCTGCCTGCTTGGCGCAGCCGCTCGCCTAGTGCCGGCTCCTTGAGCAGGCGTGCTATCTGCCCAGCGAAGGCCTCCGCCGTATCCGCCAGTAGTAGATGTTCGCCGTCCCTGGCTGCGATGCCCTCCGCGCCGCAGGCCGTGCTCACTACGGGCACGCCACTGGCCATCGCCTGCAGGACCTTGAAGCGCGTACCGCCGCCCATGCGCAGGGGCACTATGTAGGCCGCCGCCTGAGCAAAGTAAGGCAGATCATCATCTACCTCGCCTGTGACCGTTACACCCGGTTCGGCCAGGGCCCGCACCATTGGCGCCGGGCCCCGGCCTGCGATGATCAATCGCACCTCCGGCATCCTCTGACGCAGGAGTGGCAGTACCTCGCGGCAGAACCAGAGCATGGCATCGACGTTGGGACGGAAGTCCATGACGCCCGTGAAAAGCAAGCTCGGCGGGTTGCCGAGAGGCTGCTGGGCCCGGAAGGCGTAATGCGCGCAGTCGAGGCCGTTCGCGACGACATCCACGGACAGGCGGGTATCCAAGGCCAGCAGCGCCTGACGGTCGCGCTCGGAGACGGCGATAACCAGCCGGGCCCGTCGGCAGGCCCTGCGCTCGTAGGCGACTAGGCGCCGCCATTGCACAAGGCTGTAGGCTGCGCCCTTCCAGCGCGCTGGCGCGCCAGCGTCCACCGCGAAAGCCCTTCGCTGTAGCACATACTCGGCGTTGTGCTCGTCGAGCAGCACGGGTGGCGTCTTGCCTGGCTGCCGTCGCAGGTAGTAGGGGGCCATCTCCAGGCCCTCCACCTGCACGGCATCGAAGGCGTGTGTGTTGAGCATCTCATCCAGGCGGGCGGCGAAGACCGGCGAGTAGAGGCGGATGGCCAGGTCGGGCTGGCCCGATAGTGTCAGCCATCGCAGGCGCTCGGTGGTGCTGCACCTAGGGCGAGGGACAACGTGCAGGCCGGCGCATATCTCGGCGAGGGGCCCTGGCTCCGCCTGCGATGCCTCGCTCTGGGCGAAGCTGAGGAGGTGAACCTCATGCTCCTGCGCCAGGTGCTTGATGAGGTAGAAATTGCGGAGCCTGGCGCCGCCCCGAGGCGGGTAAGGTAGCTCCGGTGTGAGGACGAGGAGTCTCACTGGCACAGGACCTTGTGATAGACGGTGAGGGTCTCCTGGGCTGTGCGCCGCCAGTCGAAGCGCCTGACCTGCGCCAGGCCGCGCTCCCGTAGGGTGCGCCGCAGATCGGCATCGGCATGGAGCTGGAGGAGCGTGGATGCCCAGGACTCCGCATCCTGAGAGTCGAGGAAGATGGCCGCCTCGCCCAGCATCTCATGCATGGCGGGTAGGTCGGAGGACACGACGGGTGTCCCGCAGGCCATGGCCTCAAGAGCGGGCAACCCGAAGCCCTCGTACAGCG
>JACQUE010000107.1 GCA_016210425.1 Chloroflexota bacterium
CTCGTCGGCGCTCCAGCCGAAGAGGGTCTGGGCATACCTGTTCCAGTAGGTTATCTTGCCCTCCAGGTCGGCGGCGATGACGGCCTGCTCGACCATGTTCAAGATGTGGGCCTGGAAGGTTATCCGCTGCAGGTGGCGGGCCTCCTGCTCTCGGAAAGTTCGTGCCGCAAGGTGGGCCGCGATCTGGGCGGCGACGATCGAGAGGAGGCTTAGCTCCTGCTCCCCGTAGGCGTTGGGCGCTCTCTGACCAATAAAGAGCAGCCCGATGACCTTGTCCTGGGCGACAAGGGGAACGGCCAAATGCGATAGGAGCGATAGGCCCTGCGCAAGCTTTGGCTCCTGGGTGCCGAGGAGGTCGGGGCGCTCTTGGAACTCCCGCAACCGGGACAGCAGCGCCGTGCGGATGGTGTCCTTATCCTCCTCGGATGGCTCTGGGATGGCCAAGACCTCGCACTGCTCGCCGACGGTCTCCACTAGGGCGCAGACATCGCAGGGAACGATCTCGTGCAGCAGCGTCAGGGCATGCCGAAGCCGCTCCTCCGAGTCGCCGGGGAATTCCAGGGTATGGGCGAAGTCGGAGAGGCTCCGGGTTATGGGGCGGGCGGTAAAGGGGTTCTCAGCCATTGGATTGCCGTTTCTAGGCGCGCTCGGGGCTCGCTATCGCGAGTTTGTTCAGTTCGGGGCTGTGGCTGGCCACTCGCTAGAGCGGCTCGAAGAGGCTGGAAGCAGACATCTTCTCATCCCCACCCGCGTCCCGCTCGCTGCCTCGCATCGTTCACGAACCGTAAAGGTCTCCTCAGTGGCGGCTTTTTCCTTCTGCAAACTCCACGCTAGCAAGTCGCCGCCCTGGGCCACATTCAAAGTCTAGCAACAAGCTGCTAAGGCGGTCAATTCGCGTACGCAGTATTCCGTAGGGGTTTCTACCTACCTCGGGCTCAATGCAACCGCATGCGCTCTGGAGTAAAATATGTTATACGGCGATGGATTTGGGTCCGGGTGTCGAGAAACGCGGGAGCAAACGACCGTGGCACAGACAAGCCCTAGGATGATCGGTTTCACCGAAGCAGACCTGGACTTCGTCGTCAGCGAGGCGGCACCGGGGGCGCAGAACCCGGAGCGGCTGAAGCAGCTCATACGGGAGGACGGGGAGTTCCGGCGCGCCCTCATCGGCGATGAGAAGGTCTTCCGAAGAGTGAGAACGGACGACGAGATCTTCGTCAAGATCTCTCCTGCCCTCTACTTTGAAGTGCTGCTGCGGCGGACGCTTAAGGAGCTGGAGACCGCCAGGTACACTGTAGAGCGGGCGGGCAAGCAGAACATCCCCGTCTTCGACGCGCGCGAGGTGGTGGATCTGCTGAGCCGCCAGGGTGTCCTGGAGTACCTGGCGCAGATGCTGACATCCTTCGTTCGCATCAATAACTACGTCGTGCCGGTGCGCGTACGGCGCGGCGTCCAGCGGCGCGTGCGCTACAACGACATTGACATCGATAGCCTGATCGCCTTCTGCTCCAGGGCGGCGGAAGGGCAGCGTTTCGCCTTCTACAAGCGCATAGCAGACGTCTGCCTCTTCGTCTCCGGCGTCTTCCCCGAGTACGCTTTTCGCCGATACGGCCATCCCTCGGCGGAGCATGTGCGCTATCTGCCCTTGGGCCGTCTGCGCCGCAGCCTCGAGGACTACGAGGAGGAGGGCCGGCGGTTCTATGGGCTGGCGGAGAAGCACCCGGCGGCGCGAGCGTTGGAGCTCTCGGATGTCTTCTCCGCGCTGCGCCGCGATTTCACCTCCGCCCGCAAGCCTTTGAGCTTCATCGCCGCCCATTACCTGCACTCGCGGAAGCAGCGGCTCTTCGGGCAGTCGGAGTAGCGGGCGCAGGGCCTGATGCCGGAGTGATAATAGAAGATGATAGAATATGTATGTAGGATCGGTAGTGTCATTGTAGGGAGAGTATGAGGGTCGCCATGGCGGAACTAACGAGCGAAGTGTGCGTGCCCTGTCGGGAGGGCGCGCCGACGCTGACCGACGAGGAGATCGCGGAGTTGCAGCCGCAGGCGCCGGAGTGGAAGCTGGTCACCGAGGAAGGCGTGCGCAAGCTGCAGCGGTCCTTCCGCTTTCGCAACTTCGCCCAGGCGCTGGCCTTCACTAACGCCGTCGGCGCCATTGCCGAAGGCGAGGGACATCACCCGCGGCTTGTGACGGAATGGGGCAAGGTGACCGTGACCTGGTGGACGCACAAGATTCGGGGGCTGCACCGCAACGACTTCATCATGAGCGCCAAAACCGACCTCGCCTATCGCGAGCAAGGGGAGCGGGTCGGGTAGACGGACGGGACCAGGGATCGATGGATATTGACAGGCGATACCGCTCGTGGTAGAGATAGTGACGTAGGGAGTAGCCACTAGCCTCGGTTGAATGGGGTTAGGGCGGTCAATCGTCAAGACGGGGCGAAAGCCTCCGGTTGACTGGCAGCGGCAGGCTGTAGGCGAGACTACTGCGAAACGATCGTTTCGGGTAGTCTCGTTGTTGTTCTATGGAAGACGGAGCTAACGCGGATGGCTGATGATCGTCAGGCAACTTGCGGGTATAAGGGGTTAGGCCTATAATTTTTGTAGTGAGCTGAAGGAGAACACAATAATGCGTCAACACACGCTTCCGCGAGATTCCGGCCTCACCGCCAGGATGACGTTCACCATGTTTTTGCTGGCCGCCGTTTACCTGGCCTTTGTGATGGTCCTGTGGCAGGCAGGCGTCAACTACATCTTCATCGCCGTCTTCGCCGGCGGCATGCTGCTTGTCCAGTACTTTTTCTCGGACAAACTTGTCCTGGCAAGCATCGGCGCCCATCAGGTGAGTCCGGAGCAGGAGCCCCGGCTGCATGGTATAGTCGAACGCCTGGCGGCCCAGTTCAACCTGCCCAAGCCCAAGGTGGCGGTCATACAGAGCAACGTGCCGAACGCGCTGGCCACGGGCCGTAACCCTAAGAACGCAGTTGTGGCCGTAACCACTGGCATCATGGACAAGCTGACGGAGCCGGAGCTGGAGGGCGTCATCGCCCACGAGCTGACGCACGTGAAGAACCGCGACGTAGCCGTGATAACCCTGGCCAGCTTCTGCGCCACCAGAGCCTCGTTTATCGTCCAGATGGGCGTCTGGTTTGGCCTTGGCATGGGTGGCGGGCGGCGAGACGACCGTGAAGGGGGCGCCAGTGCCGTCGTCCTCGTCTACCTGGTATCGATCCTCGTCTGGATCATCAGCTTCTTCCTGATCCGGGCCCTCTCTCGGTATCGGGAGTTGGCAGCAGATAGAGGGGCGGCTATCATCACAGGCGCGCCGTCTCAACTGGCCTCGGCGCTCGTCAAGATCAGCGGCTCCATGGCGCGCATTCCGGACACCGACCTGCGCAAGGTCGAAGGCGCCAGTGCCCTGATGATCATCCCGGCCATCAGTCGCGGCTCCTTCGCCGGCATCTTCTCGACGCACCCCTCCCTGAAGGAGCGGATCGAGCAGTTGCGGCGGCTGGAGGCGGCAATGGAGGGTGCGTGAGCATCTTCGACGTGCTCTTTGGCCGCACGAAACCCGTTCGCTCGCGGCAGGAGCAGTTCTTTAGCATAGCGACGGCGACGCCTACGCTGGAGACCAGCGAGGGGCTGAAGGCGACGGGCCGGGGAGGCCTGGCCCTACGTCCCATGAGTAACTCCGGCTTCCGCGAGGCGGAAGGCGAGATGGAGCAGCTCGTGCGGGCCGGCGCCAGGGAGAGCATCTCGCGGCTTGGGTTTGCCAAGGATGACTACGGCTACCTATGGGTTATCGTCGAGGACGAGCAGTTCGAGGATATGGTCTCGCTGCTCTACAGCGCATCGGTCGCCCTCACCGACAATGGCTACGGCGACCAGATCCTCGCCGCTATAGTGGAGTTCTCCCAGGAGGCCGGGAAGAAGGTCTTCTGGATATACAACTTCAAGCGGGCCACCTTCTACCCCTTTGTTCCCGCCGACGGCAAGGGCCGGGACAATGCCTATGAGCTGCGCCTGGCGGCGGTCATGAAGAAGGAGCTACCGATAGAACCCGAGCCCAGCCATTGGTACGCCCTGTGGGGGGCACCGCTGGATGCCGCAAGAAGTGGAGGTTAGGACGAATGGGCCTACTTTCTCGCACGACTACAGTGGTTAAGGCCAAGATCAGCAAGCTCCTCGACCGCGCCGAGGACCCGCGCGAGATACTGGACTACTCCTACGAGAAACAGCTTGAGCTGTTGCGCAACGTCAAGCGAGGCATCATCGAGGTAACGACGGCCAAGCGGCGCCTGGAGATGCAGGAGCAGCAGATCGAGCAGAACATGGCTAAGGCCGACGACCAGGCGCGGCGCGCCGTCGCCGCCGGCCGCGACGACCTGGCCCGCATTATCCTGCAGCGCAAGATGGATGCCCAGGCCCAGTTGCCGGGGATACAGCAGCAGATCGAGGGCCTGGCGGCGCAAGAGCAGAAACTGGCCGGCTCGGCGGAGCGGCTGCAGACGAAGATCGAGGCTTTCCGCTCCCAGAAGGAGGTCGTCAAGGCGCAGTACTCGGCGGCGGAGGCCCAGGTGAAGATCGGCGAGGCCTTCAGCGGCGTCTCGGAGGAGATGGCCGACGTGGGTCTGGCCCTGGATCGGGCACAGGACAAGACGCAGCGCCTGCAGGCGCGGGCCGGCGCTATAGACCAGTTGGTCGATGAGGGCGTGCTATCGGACATCACGGGCAGTGAGGACAAGGTGGAGGCCGAGCTGGCTAAGATCGGGACGCAGCAGAACGTCGAGATCGAGCTGCAATCGCTGAAGCAGCAACTAGGGCGCGGCCAAGAGCCGAAGCAGTTGGGAGCGGGGCAATGATCGTCAGGATACTTTCCGAAGGCCAGTTCGAGCTGAGCGACAGCCTGCGCGAGCAGCTTAATGCGCTGGACAACCGGCTGGTGGATGTCATCGCGGCTGATGACGAGAGGGCCTTCGAGTCGACCTTTCGGGAGATGGTCGGCCTCGTCCTGGCAAGGGGCCGCCGCCTGGAAGATATCTACCTGGGCCCATCCGACGTGGTTCTTCCGGCGCCCGACTCAACGCTGGCCGAGGTCAAGGACATGTTCGTCGGCGAAGGGCTGATCCCCGGCTAATACCCCTCGCCATCCAGCCCTGTCCAGTCTCGTGGGCCTTTGCCTGGACCTACTCTCGTTTCTTTCTCCAGCAGCGCCATCGTCTCGGTCCTTCAGGGCCGTTCACGGCAGAGGTCTTCGTCACCGGGCTCCCGGCAAGCCTCCACACCGGAGGCGGATAGGAGGAGTGCAATGGAACTGCAGGCCCCTCAAATACGAGAGTTCCTCAGCCACCCCTATTTGGCCAAGCTGGCCACCATCAACCGCGACGGCAGCCCTCACCTCACCTACGTCTGGTTTGAGCTGAACGGTAATGCCCTACTGGTCCCAACGACAAAGGACAGAGTCAAGACGAAGAACATCGAGCGCGATCCCCGGGCGACTATCGCCATCGATAATCCTGACAATGCCTGGCAGTGGGTGATAGTGGGCGGCCGGGTTAGCGTCGTAACCGAGGGTGCCCATGACCTCATTGAGCGATTGGCCCTCAAGTACATGGGCCCCGAGCGCGGCACGGCCTACGGCCGGCAAACGAAGTCCGAGCCGAGGATCACCCTGCGCATCGAGCCGCAGAAGCTGCGGACGATGGGGTTCTAAGGGGCAAGTGTCGAAGGGGTAGATGGAGGGCTATCCCTCTCCTCAAAGCGGCACCGGACGGCGTCCTGGAGCATCCTTTTGAACTCGTCTAGGCTCTCCGCTTCCGTGTAGATGGAGTAGCCCGGCCCTAGCTTGATATCCCCCTTCCGGCGACTCCTCCACTGCGAATATGATCTCAGCTTCGCCTGCTCCGACGATGGTTACGTTCATCTCGCGACTGACCTCCGGCATCTAGCTATGGCGCCAGAACGATCACGACAACGGCCGCAATCGCCAGCGCGGCCGCTATAAGATAGGCGATAGGGGTAGCGATGCCCGGCGAAGGGGGTAGGACCAACTCGTGGGGCAGCAGCTTAATGCGGTGGGCTGCATGAAATAGCGTCGGCACCAGGAAAACCGCCAGGTACGCCTTCACAAGCGGGTGTCCCAGGAGGCGAGCCGCATGCGTATAATCATAATCATCGGGACGGAACCAGCCCAAAGGCATCGCGATGTTGTTGAGGAAGACGTGCACCGGCAGCAGCAGGGCCGCGATCGTCCCTCCCGCTGAGAAGAGGGCCCATAAGAGAGGCTCCAGGCGTTCGAGAAAGCGCATCTCAGCCCCTCAGGATGACGTAGCCGACGCCCACCGAGATCGCCAGCCAGATTACCAGCCCCGATATAGTTAGCGCCCAGCTTGGCGCCTCGTGGGCACCGATGCGGACGGGCGTGGCGGCAGTCGCCAGAAACATCCAGCTTACGGTGTGGATGAGAGCGAAGATCAGTATAATGACGTTCAGAGCGACCCAGGCCGGCGACTTGATGAAGGCGAGGTAGCGGCCATAAGGACCGGCTCCCGCCGCCAGCAGCGCGAACTGGACGATGTACAGCACTGCGAAGACTGTCAGGAAGGCGCTGCTGGCCTCGCGGAGGATGTAGTTGACGTAGCGGGGGTTCTTGACCCACCAGGTTAGAGTCATCCTGCGCCTGTAGACCCGGCGCCGGGGGAGAACGCGCAGGGTCATGGCCGCCTCCGGAACGCCGCCCTCGGCAACAGCCAGCGCAGAGCAAGGCGCAGCTTCTCTCGCTGGATGGACTCGGCGGGCATCACGTGCTTGGGGCAGACCTCGGAGCACTCACCGACGAAGGTGCACTCCCAGACCGAATGTGAGAGAGATAAGTACGGTGCTCGCAGCGCCTCACCCTGGTCGCGTGAGTCGAGGTTATAGCGGTGAGCCAAGGCGATGGCCGCCGGCCCGAGGAACCTCTCGTCCAGGCCGTAGACGGGGCAGGCGGCGTAGCAGAGCATGCAGTTAATGCAGGCGGCATGGTTCGCGTAGAGGGCGCGCTCCTCCGGCGTCTGCAAATACTCCCCCGCGCTCAGCGGCTTCTCCTCCGTCCGCGTGATCCAGGGCTGGATATTGGGCAGCTTCTCCATGAAGTCGGAGATGTCGCTGACTAGGTCGCGGATGACCGGGAAGTGGTCGAGGGCGGCGATACGGATTGCGCGGACGCGGTAGCGGTCAACGGGGTCCTGGCAGGTCAGCTTGGGCATGCCGTTTACCATCATTCCGCAGCTTCCGCAGATACCCATCCGGCACGACCAGCGGAAAGCTAGGCTTGAATCCAGCTCATCGCGCACGTAGTTGAGGGCGTCCAGCACCATCATGCCCTTCCGGACAGGCACACGGTAGCTCTGGGCGTAGGGCCTTGGCCCGCGCTCGGGGTCGTAGCGCTCTACTCGAAGGATAATATCGTCGTTGGCCATCTCGATCTCAGTACTTCCGGGTTGTCGGCTGCCAACGCGTTATGACTACCGGCAGCGGCTCAAGCCGGGGGCCGTCGGGACTGAAATGGGCCAGGCTATGCGCCAGATAGTCTCGGTCGTTGCGCTGCGGGTAGTCGCGGCGAGCGTGAGCGCCCCGCGATTCCTTCCTGGCGAGCGCGCACTGAACGATGACTGAGGCCAGGTCCAGCATGAAATCGAACTCCAGCGCCGCCGTAAGCTCCACGTTGAAGAGGACCGTCGTGCCGCCCAGCCGTAGCCTGCTGGCGCGCTCACGGATCTCCGACAGCTTGTCAGCAGCGCGGCGCAGATCCTCCTCGTTCCGGAAGACGCCGGCGCCCGTCTCCATCGCCTGCTGCATCTCGTAGCGCAGCTCGGCCACGCGCTCTTTGCCCGACGCTTGCAGGAAGCGCCTCTCGATGCGGGACGCCTCATCGTCCCCTCTGGCGGCCAGGGCTCGTGCAGACGGATGCGCCTGCTCTCTCGCGTACTCGCCGGCGGCCTTGCCCGCCCTAGCTCCGAAGACCAGGCATTCGGAGAGCGAGTTGGAGCCCAGGCGGTTAGCGCCGTTGATGCTGACGCAGGCCGTCTCGCCGCAGGCGTAGAGGCCCTCGAGGGGCGTCCGGCCGTTGATATCGGTATGGATGCCGCCCATCATGTAGTGGACGACGGGGCGCACGGGTATGGGC
>JACQUE010000108.1 GCA_016210425.1 Chloroflexota bacterium
ACTACCGTGAGGTTGCGGACCTCATTCTGCCGCACTTGAAAGATAGGCCTCAGTCTCTCCATCGCTATCCCAACGGTATTGAGGGGGAGTCTTTCTGGCAGAAGGATGCCGGGGAGCAGCCCCCCGCTGGGTACAGAGCGTCACCATCCGCTCTGAATCGGAAGATAAGGATATCGACTACATCCTCTGCCAGGACGAGGCTACTCTCGTCTACCTGGCCAACCTTGGCTGTATCGAGCTCAACCCCTGGCTTTCGCGGGTACAACGCCTCGACAAGCCGGATTTCCTCGTCATTGATCTGGACCCTGAAGGTGTAGGCTTCGACAAGGTGGTGGAGGCGGCCCTGACGGTGCGGAGTGTACTGGAAGATCTGGAGGTCGAGAGCTACTGCAAGACCTCAGGCGCCACAGGTCTCCATGTCTATGTGCCGTTGGGAGCCATGTACTCATATGATGATGCCAGACAGTTCGCAGAGATAATCGTCCATCTGGTGCAGCGACGGCTCCCGGGCGTCACAAGCCTTATCCGAGATCCGCAGAGGCGCCAGGGCAAGGTGTACCTGGACTATCTACAGAACATCCAGGGGCAAACCTTGGCCGCCGCCTATAGCGTTAGGCCCCGGCCCGGCGCTCCGGTCTCGACGCCGCTCAAGTGGGATGAGGTAGCGCCCAAGCTGGCCCCCACCGATTTCACGATGAGAAACATAATGTCGCGCCTCGAAAAGATCGGCGATATCTTCCGCCCTGTGCTGGGCCCTGGGATCGACATGGAAGCAGCCCTGCGGCGACTTGAAGCGCGTGGCAAGCGCGAGGGCGGTAAGTAGGGTGGTTGTCTGACTGTGAACCTTACGTTTGCTTGGAGATGCCCTCTCTCAAGGGAGGGCATCCCTTTTCCTAAGGCAGGGCTCATGGGTACCGGAAGACGCGGAGCTTAATGCTCGCCTGCTTGACTGTGCAATGTAGAATAACTGGTGAGCGAACATCATCCTGAAGGAGTGTCTCTATGCCCGAGCAGTTTCCTCACCTTTTTTCGCCCATTAAAGTGGGTACAATGACCGCTCCGAATCGCATTGTCGAGACGCCGCACGGCATCCGCATCGGGCGGGCCGACGGGTTGCCCGACGATGCCAACATTGCCTATGAGGTGGCCAAGGCTAAGGGCGGCGTCGGCTGGATCGCCCACTCCGGGATATACGTCAACTTCCCCGTGGCGCCCGGCTTCCAATGGACTGGCGCATTGAGCCCCTACATGGCAGCCTCTAACCTCATCGACCGCCCCGACTTCGTTCCGCGCTTCAAGCGCTTCGTCGATGCGATCCACGAGCATGGATCTGTCCTAACACAGCAGATCATCTTCCTCACCAACACTCTTGGCCCCTCGCCTATCCAGAGCTGCCGGCTTATCGACGAGATACCGCATCAGATGAGCCGTGAGGAAATCAGGCTGTCGGCCCAGGCCTACGGCGTTGCCGCGGCGCGGGTGCGCGAGACGGGCATGGACGGCGTCGAGATCCACGCCGCTCACGACTGCGTACCGGAGTGGTTCCTCTCGCCGCTGACCAACAAGCGCACGGATGAGTACGGCGGCAGCGTGGAGAACCGGCTGCGCTTCGTCATCGAGATCATCGACGCCATACGGGCCGCCGTCGGGCGAGACTATACGGTAGGCATTCGCCTGAACGCCGATCAGTTCCGGGAGGGCGGCTATGACCTCGATGACATGAAGCAGATGGCGACTATTTTAGCCCGCACCGGCAAGCTCGACTTCCTCTCGATGGACGTCGGGACCTACTGGGGCAACCCGAGCTATATCCAGCCCATGTACTACCCGCTTGGCGCCTTCGTTTACACCGCCGCCGCGATTAAGCAGGTGGTGGACATCCCTGTTCTGTTTGCAGGGCGCATAAACGACGTTGTCCAAGCCGAGAAGGTGCTGGCCGATGGCCAGGCGGACCTGGTTGCAATGGTCAGGGCCTCCATCGCCGACCCCGAGTTCCCGCGCAAAGCGAGGGAAGGCCGCCTGGATGAGATACGCAAGTGCCTGGGTTGTAACCACTGCATCCGCCTGGTGGTGCACCACTTCGTGTCGGGGCGCTGTGCGGCGAACCCCATGGCCGGGCACGAGCTGGACTGGGGGCAGAAGCCGGCTCCCGACGTAAAGAAGCGCGTGGTAGTCGTTGGCGGCGGACCGGACGGCATGGAGGCAGCGCGGGTAGCTGCCAGTAGAGGCCACCAGGTGACTCTTATCGATAAGAACGCGGAGCTGGGTGGCCAGCTACTGATCGCTGCCAAGGCTCCGCTGCGGGAGGGCTTCCTCGACCTGCCTCGCTACCAGGCGCACCAGGCGCGCCTCCTCGGCATTGATGTCAGACTTAACACCGAGGCTACCCCCGAGATGATCCTCGGTCTGAAGCCGGATGCCGTCCTGGTGGCCACCGGCTCCAGGCCGCGCATCCCGGATATACGGGGCGTGAACCAGCCCAACGTCGTGCAGCTACGGGATGTTCTTGAGGAGAAGGTGCAGGTAGGCCAGAGGGTCGTTGTCGCCTGCGAGGAGGACCACTACGAGGGGGTCAGCGTTTGCGACTTCTTGGCGGCGCGCGGGAAAGATGTGGAGATACTTCACCACTGGACGCACGTTGGCGCTGATGTGGAGCGCTACAGCCGCTCGATGATGCTGTTCCGGCTCCACTCGGCGGGCGTGAAGGTGACGACCTCGACGGGTGTTAAGGCCATCGAGGGTAACGCGGTCGTAGCCTATGATACGCACACTGGCGAGGAGCGGCGCATAGAGGAAGTAGACACCGTTGTGCTGGCGTATGGCTCGCAGGGCGATAGCTGGCTATATGAAGCACTGAAGGGCAAGGTCAAGGAGCTGCATATCGTCGGTTCCGCGTATGCGCCGCGCCAGGTCCTGGAGGCGACGCACCAGGGGGCCGCCGTAGGGTACATGCTGTAGGCAGGGGCCGTAACC
>JACQUE010000021.1 GCA_016210425.1 Chloroflexota bacterium
CACTGAAGGTAACGAGATGAGGATAATTCTATACACAGGCAAGGGCGGCGTAGGCAAGACGAGCGTAGCCGCGGCGACGGCCGTCCGGGCGGCCGAGATGGGTTATCGCACCATCGTCATGAGCACCGACCCGGCCCACAGCCTGGGCGACTCCCTGGACATCCCCCTGAGCTCCCAGCCGAAGGCAGTGGCGGAGAACCTCTGGGCGCAGGAGGTGGACGTCCTGCACGAGCTTGGCACACACTGGCGCACGATCCAGAAGTGGATGACGGCGCTGCTGGCCTGGCGCGGGCTGGATGAAGTAATCGCCGAGGAGATGGCGGTCCTGCCGGGCATGGAGGAGATGGCAAGCCTCCTCTACATCGTTCAGCACAACGATAGCGGCTCCTACGACGTAGCCATCGTCGATTGCGCGCCCACCGGCGAGACATTGCGCCTGCTCAGCTTCCCGGAGGTGCTGAGGTGGTGGATGGAGCGCATTTTCCCGCTAGAGCGCATGACCGCAAGCGTTGTGCGGCCCATCGTTAAGACGTTCTTCAACGTGCCCGTGCCCAGCGATGAGGTATTCGCCTCCATCAAGAGCCTATTTGCCGAGATCGAGCGCATGCGAGGCATACTCATAGACGGCCAGTCGTCTTCGATGCGTCTGGTGGTGAACCCGGAGAAGATGGTGGTCAAGGAGGCGCAGCGCACCTACACGTACCTGAATCTCTACGGCTACAGCACCGACCTTATCGTCTGCAACCGCATGCTCCCCGTTGGGCTCAAGGACCACTACTTCGACTCCTGGAAGGAGACGCAGGAGCGCAACCTCAAGATCATTGAGGAAGGTTTTACGCCAATCCCCATCCGCACCGTCCCTCTCCTTGACCAAGAAGTCGTCGGGTTCCCGATGCTTCGGCGCATGGGCGAGGCCATCTTTGGCGAGGAGGACCCCACCCAGACCTACTTTGTAGGACAGGCAAGGGAGATCACGAAGGAGAACGGGCGGTTCGCCCTCACCCTGAACCTGCCTTTCACAAGCAAGGAGGAGGTCTCGCTAGTCCAGGCCGGGGACGAGCTGATCGTCCATGTCGGGAATCAGAAGAGGAATATCATCCTTCCCCGGATGCTGGCCGAGCTTAAGACCCAGGAGGCCAGGCTGGAGGATGGCCGGCTGCGCATCATCTTCGGGGAAGAGAAGAAGTAGACCTACAAGGTCTTCGGGGGTGATTATCAATGGGTGACAACGAGAAGATGTTCCGATGTGAATACAGCGCGAGCGAGGGCTTGCTCCTCCGATTCTCGCCTGGCCAGTTCAAGCTGCTGCCCAGTGAGACCAGGGCTCACATGCGCGCCGCGCGGCGGGAGATGCTCCTTGCGCTCCGCAGCCTTGTGGATGCTGCCATCGAGACTACCGACGAGGCGGCGGCCAAGCGGAGGCCAACGCGGATCGAGGTTCAGTAGGCTTCCGCCACCGCCTGCTGCAGTTGGTCCAGGCGAGAGAAGCGCTGAACGCGCTTGACGAAATCGCCGACTGAGGTCTCGATCTGTCGCAGACGTCTCAGGTCCTCGCCGATGGGGCTCGTCGCCGAAGGAACGTCGGCGTAGGCCCCATGGAAGGCGAAATAGGCCTGGTTTAGCTTGCGAATGAAGTAGCCGTGCTCCGCCAGGTCCCGTTGCCGCTCCCGCATGTACGCCTCCGCATCATCTACCCTGCCCTCCGCCAACATGGCATCCACGGTCAGGCGCGTTGTCCGCATCTCCGCATTGAAATCGAAGGCCCCCGGCTCCGGCTTTTGCGCCCTTTGCCGCGCTCGCAGCTCCTGTGGAGACGGGGCGTTCCGATCGTAGTAGCGCGTATAGACGAGCCACCCGATCTCGTCGCCAGCTATGTTCGCCACCGTCTCATTCATCGTGCGCAGGTCGCCATTGTCTCCGTAGTGCCTGCCGAGCGGACGGAAGGCCAAGTAGGTGTGGATCCACTCATGGGCGACCGACTCCAACGTCGTCCGCAACTGGTAGCCGTCCGGTATGCTGGTGGGATACGTCGAGAAACCGCCTGTCTCCTCGACGACCGCCGAGAGCCCTAGCTTCTCCACCTGGCTCTCGATGGTCTCCACGCTCTGCGTATCCAGCCCCGGGCGCAGGGTGATGGCTTTCTGCATCTCGATTCTCTCTCTGGGAGAGACGATGAGCACGCGAGGCGGCGTCTGCAGGGCGAAGTCAACGGGAGGGAACACCAGCTTCAGCGATGGGAGCCGCAGCGAACTCATTAATCCTTCGTCTTTGAGAACCGACGTTAGCTGAGACTCCAGCGCCGCCTCAGCCGCTGGCTTGCGCTGGTCTCGCTGGCGCAGCAGCCGCTTCAAGCGAGCTTTCATCTCCCCCACATCCGCCATGGATTGGTTGACCTGAAGGATGGCAGCGCGCTTGATCGCGGCCTGCAGCGAGGATATCTCCTCGCTCAGGGCGAAGTATTCGCGGACCAGCCGCACCTGCTCCTGCTGAGAAGGGCGATCTCCGCGCAGGAAGTCCCTCGCCGCCTGGAGCCACTTCGAGGGGAAGTGGCTCGCCTCCCAGACCAGCAGACTGTACATATAGGGCTCCGCTATCCGCTCGATGGGCTTCCGAGCAAGGGGGGAGCCGGTCGGGGAGATGAGGACAAGGAAAAGAAACAGGGCCATGGCGGCCCTTTTGAACAGCCGCTGCATAGGTCTCAGGGTCTTGGCCGCAGCCACTTCCGATAGGCATACCACAGAGCCAAGCCGCCTCCAATCGCGAATCCGAAACGTCCAGCGTCCAGGAATCCGAATTGTGCACCTATAACCTGTGCAATCACACCGGACAAGAGAGCGGCAGCCAGGAAGAAGCTTAGAGCCCTGACGTTGGCGACCATGCAACCGAGGGGTTCCCTCGGCGATCTCTGTCTCATGCCGGACATTATAACAGCCCCACTGCGCCTTGTCGCCTGTTGAACGCACATGCTACAATACCGGCTAAGAAAACCTCCCCCCAAAGACCATTCGCTGCTGTAAGCCTTTGAGGGAGGAGCGTGACCGTAGGTTTCGAGCTAGTAGCCGGCGGTGCCACCAGCGGCAGCCTCAGCAGCTTCTGGCTGGAGGAGGTGTCGGGTCCGCCATCCTCCCCCCTTCAGAAGAGGGGGCGTCTCTACGCCGTCGCTGAAGGGGCAACCCACGAGACCGAAGGCACCATCAAGGCCATCCGCGACGGCTACTTCGGCGACATCCCCCGCTCCAGCGCCACCATTCCCTCCGACCTGCGCCTCGCCATCGAGGCAGCAAACTCCCTCCTCTACAGCCGGGGCGGCATAGGCGTCTCCTGCGTCTGCGCCGTCGTCTACGGCGACAACGAGCTGGCGGTCCAGTATTTGGGTGATGGCCGCGCCTACCTTCTGTCAACTGCAAATGGCATGATGCAGCGCCTCACCGAGGGCGCCTACGCGACGAAGACGCTGGGCACGCGGCCCAAGGTTGACGTGGGCGAGACACACGGCAAGCTGGAGCCTGGCGATATCCTTATGCTGTGCTCGGGCAGCGTTGTGGAGGCCATAGGGGAGCAGGAGCTAGCGGACATCGCATCGACAGCCCTCGACAGCGATGTAAAGCGGCTGGCGCAAAGGATCATCTCGCGAGCGACGGCCAAGGACCCGGAGGCGGAGGCGACAGCCATCGTCGTGGCCTGCCGGCCCACGGCGACGCGGCAGCAGATGGAGCTCGACCTGGAGCCGGAGCCCCTACTGCCAAGAGTCTCGCCGCCGGAGGAGCCGCCTAGGCGTCAGCACCCCACGTCCGGGCAGCCGCTACCCGCCGAGCCCAAACTCGTCACCGTCCGACGGCTGCTGATGGGCGTCGGCAGAGGCATCCGAACGCTCCTCTTCCTGGCGCTGCTCCTGGTCATGGCCGTTGCCATCTTCCTGGGCTACCGCCTCTTCCAAAGCTCGAATGCGCAAGAGCAGGGCAGGAGCGGAGTCCTGGCGACAGGCCAGAGCCAGCCCTACCCCACCACCTCGCCCATCGCCTTCGGCGCGCTGCCGACGCTCTCGCCCACCGAAGGCTCACCGGTGTCCGCCGGCACGCCCTTCCAGGCCATCCCCGTTCCCGCCGAGAGTTCCACGACGCCGACGCCGACATCGGCCGAGGCAATGAAGCGCATCGATGCCCTCTGGGCCCTGGGCGACCAGGGCAGCGTCGCGGCGCTGGAGGAGATCGTAGGACTGTTGGAGGAGCAGCGCAAGCAAA
>JACQUE010000101.1 GCA_016210425.1 Chloroflexota bacterium
GACTCTTCGCTTCGCTCAAGAGTGACATGTGTCCGTCACTCATTTGCATCATTCGTGGTGTCCTCTGCAAGAGGACATGGACGATTCCGAGCCGCAGGCTAGGGCTCTCGCTTCTTGGAGCAAGACCCCGCGCTACGTTCGAGGTCACAGCGGACTTTGTACACTGATGGACATGATGCGTGATTAAGACCACGCTTATCTACCCCGGCATCGCCGGCAAGGGCTTCAACTGCGTCGGCAAGGGCATGGACGGCGGCTGGATCAGCCACGGCCTCTGCTCCATCGCCGCCGCCACTAAGGCCCAAGGCTTCCCCGTCGACCTCATCGACCTGCGCGCCATGCGCGACTGGGGCCACGTCCGCGCGGAGCTCATCGCCCGCGCGCCCGACGTCATCGGCATCACCATGATGAGCGTCGACTACAACCCCGTCATGGACTGCCTGCGCATCATCCGCGAAGTGCTACCCCAGGCCATCACTGTCGTCGGCGGCCCGCATCCCGCCATCATGCCCGACGACGTCCTGCGCCACTCGGAGATCGACTATGCGGTCATCGGCGAGGGCGAGATCACTTTCCCGAACCTGCTCAAGGAGATAAACGAGGGCCGCCGCCCGGCCAAGCGTCAGCTCCTGAGCATCCACCCCAACCTCGACGCCCTGCCCTTCGCCGACCGCGACCTCTTCCTCGACGAGTGGCGCAAGTTCGGTTACGACCTGGAGTCGCCGGAGGTGCCCTTCATCGAGGAGCTGCCCGGCCCCTTCGCCACCATCATCGCCGGGCGCGGCTGCCGCTACAACTGCAACTACTGCGTCCCCGCCGAGCGCTACATCTTCGGCAAGGGCGTTCACCGCCGCAGCGTCGACAGCGTCCTCCAGGAGCTGCACTACCTGCGCCGGCGCTTCCACATCCGCACCTTCATGTTCCACGACGACTGCCTGACCGAGGACCGCAGGTGGGTGACGGAGTTCTGCCAGCGCTACCGGGCCGAGGGCTTCGACATGGAGTTCTGTTGCCAGAGCCGCGCCGACGTCATCGTCCACAATCAGGACATGGTGGCGCTCATGGCCGAGGCGGGCCTGCGCGCCTACTTCATCGGCTTCGAGAGCGGCAGCGACCGCGTCCTGCGCTTCATCCGCAAGGGCACGACGCGCGCCCGCAACCTGGAGGCGGCGAAGATCTGCCGCCGGCACGGAATCGTCGTCTGGGCCAACTACATGCTCGGGCTGCCCACCGAGACGGAGACCGAGATTAAGGAGACCATCTCTATGCTGAAGGAGATGGACCCCGACTACTACAGCCCCGCCTTCTTCACGCCGCACCCCGGCACCGACCTCTACGACTACGTGCTGGACAATGACCTATCGCTTATCGAGAACTACGACCAGTACAAGCGCAACCCCACCGAGGCCAAGATCAAGGGCCACGACCCCAAGTTCATGGAGTGGGCGCTCGCGGAATCGCAGCGGCGTACCTTCAAGAACGCGGCGCGGCGCAAGCTGCGAAAGCTCTGGGCCCGTTACGGCTCGCCGAAGAAGATAGCGACCAAGGTGCGCAACCGCGTCCGTCGCCACATCCCGGCGCCGGTAGCGGCTGCCATGCGCTTACGATAGGAGCGGCTATGCAGAATATCCTCGTCACGGGCGGCGCAGGCTTTATCGGCAGCAACTTCGTGCGCCATATGCTGGGCAAGCACCCGGGCTATCGCATCGTTGTGCTGGACAAGCTGACCTACGCCGGCAATCTGGAGAACTTGGCCGACGTAGCCGTCGATCCTCGTTACGCCTTCATCCGTGGCGACATCTGCGACGCGCCGCTGGTTGAGCGCATGCTCGCAGAGTTTCGCATCGACGCCATCGTCAACTTCGCCGCCGAAACCCACGTCGACCGCTCGCTGCTGGAGCCGTCGGCCTTCATCATGACGGACGTCCTGGGCACCCACGTGCTCCTGGAGGCGGCGCGCAAGCGCGGCATCGAACGCTACCTACAGGTGAGCACCGACGAGGTCTACGGCGAGGTTGCCGTCGGCTCCTCCCGCGAGGACGACCCCCTTGCGGCGCGCAGCCCCTACGCGGCAAGCAAGGCCGGCGGCGACCTGATGGTGAGAGCCTATTTCGTCAGCTTCGGCCTGCCGGCGGTTATCACGCGTGGCTCGAACAACTTCGGCCCCTTCCAGTATCCGGAGAAGTTCATCCCCCTGTTCATTACCAACGCCATCGACAACCTCCCTCTGCCCGTCTACGGCGATGGCAAGCAAGTGAGGGATTGGATCTACGTTCTGGACCACTGCGAGGGCATCGATACCGTGCTCCACCGGGGGGCGGTTGGCGAGGTCTACAACGTCGGCGGAGGCAATGAGCGCTACAACCTAGACGTCGCCGGCCGGATACTGGCCGGACTCGACAGGCCGCCTAGCCTGCTGCAGCATGTGACGGACAGGCCCGGCCACGACCGCCGCTACTCCCTCGATTGCCGCAAGCTCATGCGTCTTGGCTGGGCGCCCAGACACGACTTCGAGGGCGCGCTGGAAGAGACGGTCCTATGGTACCTCCGCAA
>JACQUE010000110.1 GCA_016210425.1 Chloroflexota bacterium
CGCCCACAGCCTCGGGCAGTACCGACTGCTCACCCGAAGCCTGGGAAAGGCCCAGGGTGAGCGCAGCCAAGGCGACACTCAAGGTGGCGGCGCCGCCAAAGTCAATGCGCTCGCGCTCCGCCTGGCTCTCCCGGCATAGCCGGTAGACGAGGACGCCGATGATGGGAGCCAGAGGCAGATTGATGTAGAATACCCATCGCCAGCCTAAGGCGTTGGTGATGGCGGCGCCATAGAGGGGCCCGATGACACCTCCAGCCTCCGCGATGGCGGCGGTAAAGCCCAGGGCAAGGGTGCGCCTGCGGTCGGGGAAGATGTCGCTAGCGATGGCGAGGGTGACCGGCAAGAGGCCGCCCCCGCCGGCAGCCTGAACAACCCGTGCCAGGACGAGCTCGGGGAGATCGCCCGCACGCGCCGCGAGAAGCGAGCCTCCGAAGAAAGCGACGAGGCACCAGAGATAGAGGCGACGCCGACCGTAGACATCGGAGAGCCGCCCGACCAGGGGCATCGCCACGGTGTAGCCCAGCAGATAGCCCGTCACGATCCACGTGGCCTGGTCCAGGTGCCGAAATGGCACCTGGAGGTCGACGATCATGGATGGGAGGGCCGTGACTACGACGGTCTGGTCGAGAGCGCCTAGGAACACGCCCAGGCATAAAGGCAGCAGGGCTAGCAGAAGAGGATCTAGCTTGTAGGAGAGCTTGCGGCCCATCCTCAGGGAAGGGGGGCCTCGATGGTGACGGGTTGATCGAAATCGGAGAGGTTGAGAACGCTTATTATGCCTTGAGCGTCGGCCGCAGACTTACGGAAGTCTAGCCTTAGCTTCCGCACCAGGTACTCCTTCTTGTCTATCCAGACCTCGCCCTTGATAACCTCCCCCTGCAGTACCGTGCCGATGACGGAGGCCACGGCCGGCGGGGCCAGCGAGCCGCCGAGGTGGTAGGTGTCATTGCCGGAAATGGCCTCATCGCCCAGGCGCACCAGGTCTTTCGCCTCGCGCATAACAGTCGCCACCTTGAAGGGATCGGCCCCTTCCAGAGGACTTGCTCCGGCCGGCAGCGCCTGCCACTGCTGCGTCAGGGGGTTGCGCAGGTAGGCGTTACCTCCGACGCTCACTAACTCGATATCCAGCACCACGTTGGCGAAGGTGGCTTTCGCCTTAAGCCGCAGCTTGTCCGGCCTCGTCGTCTCGCCCTCCAGGGAGTTCGTGTTGACGCCGGGGGCCAGGCTGAGGCTTCCGTTCTCCACGTCCATCTTGAACCGCAGCGACTTTAGCGCCTGCATCCGATCGCTAGCGCTGGCCACGATCGCCGCAGGCGAGGGGGTTGGGGTGGGAGCAACGGCGGTGGCGGAAGGCGTCGCCTCCTTCTTACCACAGGCAGCGATGAATAGAAGGCTCGCGACCAGTATGAAAGCGAGCCTGGCGCAGCTACGTCCTCGGAGAGGCACTTGCGTCTCCTTTCCGGCGATCATCTTGCCACTTTCGGAGCCCGCGCGCAACCGTCGGTTTTCATATGTTCGACCTGGTCTGCCCCCCATCAACATTGATGCAGGCACCTGTCACCCAGTTCGCGCGCTCCGACGCCAGAAAGACGACGACGTCGGCCACCTCCTCGGGCTTCCCGAAACGCCGCGAGGCGATGTTCGCCTTAATGAACTGGGCCATGCCCTCCGGGTCCGCCTCAAGCGCCCGTTGCCAGCCTCCGCCGGGGAAGACGATGGAGCCAGGGGCAACGCTGTTCACCGTTATCTTATCTGGAGCGAGCTGCAGGGCAAGGTTCTTAGCATGGCTGATCATCGCGGCCTTGGCGGCGTTATAAGGCAGGCCACCACCGGCCTCGCGCCCCCAAATGGATGTTATGTGGATGATGCGGCCCGCTCCTAGCGTGCGCATCTCCGGAATGACCAGCCGGCTGGCGCGAACGGCGGCTATCAGGTTGATGTTGACGGTACCCTGCCATGCATCATCATCCTCGCCGGGCCATCCCCCGCCCGCGTTGTTCACCAAGATATCCACCCGCCCAAAGCCGGCAACTGTCCCCTTGACCACCTTTTCGATGTCCTCGGGCCGGGTGACATCCGCTCTGATGCCTAAAGCCTCGACTCCAGCGACCCGGATCTCTGCGGCTGTAGCCGCCAGCTTCTCTTCGCTCCGCGCGCAGATAGCCACGTTACAGCCCTCGGCGGCCAGGCCAAGGGCGATGGAGCGCCCGATCCCCCGGCTTCCGCCCGTTACGATGGCTGCTTTCCCTCGAAGCCCAAGGTCCATCTAGCCTCCTCCTTCTCGGTGCTTGCGGGTATTACAGGAAGACGCCGCTCAGGCGAGCAGCGTCCGGAAACGAGGATTCGTACTAGTTGATCACACTAGCGCCTGCGGTATAGCCAGCGGTAGAACCTGTCCCACCACGAGTTACCTCGGGGAAGCTCAATAACCTGGCCCCGCCATCGCTTCTGGTATTGGCCGGATGGTCGTACCAGGCTGGTAATGTACGCGACGATAAGCATGAATAAGCCGACGGGGCCGATTACCCGCGCGACATGCGGCAGTGGCGACCAGAGGATAAAGGCGAGGAGCAGCAGCGCGAGGCTCGCCAGCATGAGCTGACCAGGGCCACTGGGACGAACCTTCCAGGCATTGCGGAAATAGGCGATAACCCCAGCCCAGAACGGCCGCCTGTGCCTTCCTGGAGGGCCACTGAACCCCATGCGGCGCAGCAGATCGTCTATCTCCTCCTCGTACCGCTCTGGCATCGGGCACCACCTGGATTAGCTCGCCTTCTTCATCCTGCAAAAAAAGTTTAGCACGCCGCCGTAGTCTTGGCAAACGCCCGAATCTGGAGCACTACTGCTCCACCGCGACGTGGTTGCGCAAAACGCCTATGCCGTCGACTTCCACCTCTACGACATCCCCCGCCTTCATGGGGCTTGTCTGGCCAGGGGTGCCGGTATAGATGACATCGCCGGGCTCCAGTGTCACGTGGCGGCTGGCGAAGCTGATTATCGCCGGAAGGTCATAGATAAGGAGCGAGGTGCTGCTCTGCTGCTTCGTCTCGCCGTTAAGGCGCAGGGACAGGTTGAGGTTGCTGGGGTCCAGGCCTGTCACAATCCAGGGGCCAAGAGGCGCAAAGGTGTCGCAGGACTTAGCTCGCCACCACTGCGTGTCATTGTCCTGCCACTCGCGGACGCTCACGTCATTGCCGCAGGTGTAGCCCAGCACGTAGCTGAGCGCATCCTCCTTCGAGACGTTCTTAGCCCGCTTGCCCATGACGGCCACCAGCTCGCCCTCGTAGTCGGCCTTGCCCGCCTCCTTCGGGATGACGATCGTGCCTTCGTGGGGCAGCAG
>JACQUE010000111.1 GCA_016210425.1 Chloroflexota bacterium
CCCTCCAGTATCCGGTGCAGCTTGAGGAAGTTGGTGGGGCCTTGCTTATCCACGGGCAGGCTGCCCGTGATGATGACGGTGTCGCCCTTTGCAACGTGGCCCATGTTTGTGGCGATCTCTTCTACCCTGGCCAGCATGCCGTCGGCGTCCGCGGCCATGTCGCAGAGGATGGGCGTGACCCCCCAATAGAGGGCAAGACGATAGTAGACGATGGTGTAGGGGGTGAGAGCGAGGATGGGCGGACGCGGGCGCTCCTTGGCGATGAGGGAGGCGGTGTAGCCCGACTTGGTGAAGGCGACGACGGCCTTTATGCCCGCGAAGTCGCTGGCGATCTCCCGGACGGCGGCGCTGATGGCGTGAGAGAAGTCCGTGGCCGGAGGACGAGGCACGAGCGCCCGCTGCCTGTAGTAGAAAGCGCTCTCGGCCTCGACAACGATGCGGCTCATCATGCGGACCGCCTGCACCGGATAAGACCCGATAGCCGTCTCCCCGCTCAGCATTACCGCGTCCGTGCCATCCAGGATAGCGTTGGCCACGTCGCTGGCCTCGGCCCGCGTCGGCACCGGGCTCTGTATCATCGACTCCAGCATCTGCGTCGCCGTGATCACCGGAACGCGGCAGCGGTTGGCCTCGGCGATGATGCGCTTCTGCCAGGTTGGGACCTGCTCCGGCGGCATCTCGATGCCCAAATCGCCACGGGCTACCATGACCACGTCCGACACCTCTAGGATCTCACTAAGGCGCCGCAGGGCCTCCGGCTTCTCCAGCTTGGCCACCACGGGGACGCTCGCGCCCTGTGCGCCCATGGCCCGCTTCAGCTCCAGGATGTCCTCAGGGCTACGGACGAAGCTGAGCGCTACGTAGTCGACGCCGCGCTCCAGCCCAAAGGCCAAGTCCTCCCGGTCTTTCTCGGTGAGACTGGGGGCGTTGATGATCGCGCCAGGCAGGTTAATGCCCTTATGCTCGCCCAGGATGCCTCCGTTGACCACGCGGCAGCGAACATCAGTTTCATTTACTGCCAGTACATGCAACTCGATGCGCCCATCGTCCACGAGGATGGTCTTGCCGGCCTCCACGTCCTCAGGCAGGCGGGAGTAGGTGGTGCCGACCTCGTGCTCGTCGCCGGGCACATCGCGCGTCGTAATGACGATCTCGGCGCCAGACGTAAGGGTGACGGAGCCGGCGCGCAGGGGGCCGGTGCGGATCTTGGGGCCTTGAAGGTCCAGCAGGATGGCCAGCGGCTCTTTGTGGCGCTGACTGGCCACCCGCAGATTGGCGATGGCTTCGGCGTGCTCGGCATGGGTACCGTGCGACATGTTGAGGCGAGCAACGTTCATGCCGGCGGCGATTAGGCGCTCGACGACATCCAGGGAACGGCTGGCCGGCCCAATGGTGGCGACTATCTTCGTTCTGCGCATGTGTTCCCTTAGGCAGCGGAAACTGTGCTATGAGATCATGTGAAGATTATCGGTAAACGAGTCGATATGAGCACTTTGCTACCTTTGCAATCTGATCGTATACTACTTGCTGAGAAGAATCCAACTTTCTGCGAAGGCTCGCAATAGGAGGAAGAGGGACCCTGCCGGGAGGACGAAACCACCTCGTCTCCACCAACCAGCGCCTCTTGCCATTCCAACACTGGCCCTGCCAAACTTATGCTGAGTTGACCAGCCGGAAAACCCCGCAATATACTATCTAGGTAAGAGTTTCGCCGAGGGATCAAATGCCATCGCCTGAGAGCCTCGTTTACTTCGACCACGCCGCGACCACGCCGGTGCATGCGCAGGTCCTGGAGGCGATGCTGCCCTACTTCTCTCGCTCCTACGCCAACCCCAACAGCATCTATCGCTTCGCCCAGGAGGCCCGCAAGGCCGTCGATGACGCCCGCTGCACTATTGCCGATGTCCTCAACTGCCGCCCCAACGAGGTCATCTTCACCAGCGGTGGCACTGAGTCCATAAACGCCGCCCTTCGTGGCGCCGCGTTTGCCTCGATGCGGGCCGGCGTCGGAAACCACATAGTCACCACCCAGGTGGAGCACCACGCCGTCCTCCACACCTGTCAGATGCTGGAGAACCTGGGCTTCGATGTCTCCTATGTGCCGGTGGACCGCTACGGTATGGTCGACCCTGCTGACATCGAGGGCGCGCTAACGGAGAAGACGGTCCTTATCAGCGTGATGCTGGCCAACAACGAGATCGGCACCATCGAGCCCGTGGCGGAGATAGCCCATCTCCTTCGCCGGCGCGATGCCTCCGGCCGCCGCCGAAGCATCCTCTTCCACACCGATGCCGTACAGGCGGCGGGCGCGCTGGACCTCGACGTGAAGAGGCTGGACGTCGACCTCCTGAGCCTCTCCTCTCACAAGTTCTACGGCCCTAAGGGCTCGGGTGTCCTCTATATCCGCCGTGGAACCCCCTTCAACGCCCAGATCACGGGCGGCGGCCAGGAGCGAAACCGGCGCTCCGGAACAGAGAACGTGCCCGGCATTGTGGGAACGGCGGTGGCTCTGCGCCGCGCCGAGGAGCATCGCGCCGCCAACAGCGCCTACTGCCGCCACCTGCGCGACAGGCTGATCCGGGGCGTCCTGTCCACGATCCCCGGCAGCCATCTCACCGGCCACCCCGAGCGGCGGTTGCCCAACAACGCCAGCTTCGTCTTCGACGGCGTCGAGGGCGAGTCCATCTTGCTGGGCCTCGACTTCCAGGGCGTCGCCGCCTCCAGCGGCAGCGCCTGCAGCTCCGGCTCGCTGGAGCCGTCGCATGTGCTGCTGGCCACCGGCCTTACCGCCGCGGCCGCCAGCGGCGCCTTGCGCTTCAGCCTCGGGCCAGACAACACCGAACAGGAGGTCGACTACGTCCTTTCGGTGTTACCCGACATAGTGCAGCAGCTCCGCTCGATGTCCGGCCCTCGCGCCACCGCATAGGCAACGCCCGCCGTCCGGAACCGGCTCCGCTCACCCAATTGGTACCATGTTCCCCAAACCTGCGTACATCGTATACGAATTGCCCAAATCCGAAGGGCATATTTTACATATTCGTAATATTTCCCTATTGACATCCCCGTAGTGACAAGTTATGATTGCTACATAAGAAAAGCCGAATCTACGGTCGAGGAACGGGGGACCACAATCCCGGGGTGAATCTCCTAATGGAGTAGGGCGAGCCTTTCCGCCCGAACCCGTCAGCTAACCCCGTAGGCTTATGAGGGGCCCTTCCGGCAAACCCGGAGGTGCCTCATTTTGTTGCCAAGCTCAATGGCACGCAAGAACGGAGAATACATGAGCAGGCAAGCAGGAGTAGCGAAGGCCGTTGCGACTGTCCTCAGTCTTTTGAAGGACGGGCAGTTTCAGGGCTACTACGGCAGCATCCTGGCCGAGGGCCGGGTAAATGCTCCTACCGCCCGTGAAGCCTGGGCGGACTACCGGAGCTCCCTTAACCTAGCGCTCGAAGCAGCGCGCTAACTGAGAGCGGCAGATCCGCTCGGAACGCGGACTAATAGCGAGAGCTACCTGCGGGTGGCTCTCGCTTCTTCTATCAGCCGCAGGAACTCCACCTCTGTGAGTTGCTTCGTCCCCAACTGCTGGGCCCGGGCCAGCTTGGAGCCTGGGTCCTCTCCGACTACGAGACAGGTCGTGCGACGGGTCACCGTGTCACCGGCCTTGCCCCCCAGCTCTTCGACCAGGGCCTCCGCCTGTGCACGCGTGAAGCTCTCAAGCTTCCCGGTTATGATGAACTCCTGGCCCGCCAGCGGGCCCTCCGCCGGAACCGCGGGCTTCTCCTCCGCCATCCGCACTCCCGCTCTCCGCAGCCGCTCGATGAGGTCTCGATTCTCCTTCTGCCGGAAGAAAGCGAACACGCTCTCGGCCACCACCGGCCCGATGCCCAGCACCTCCCGCAGCTCCTCCAGCGAGGCGTCGGCCAGGCGCTCCATGCTGGGGAAGCGCCTTACCAGCAGGCGCGCCGTCTCTCCGCCGACGTGCAGGATGCCCAACGCAAAGACGACATTAGCCAAGGGCCGGTCCTTGCTGCGCCCGATGGCGGCGATGATGTTGCCGGCGCTCTTGTCTCCCATGCGCTCCACGCTAAGGAGTTGCTCCTTGGTCAGGTAATAGATGTCGGCCATGTCCTTGATTAGCCCCTCGCGCAGCAGCGTCGCTACCATCTGCTCGCCGATGCCCCGGATGTCCATGGCCTCGCGGGAGACGAAGTGCTTGATGCGCTCGTAGGCCTGGGAGGGACAGGCGGCGTTCGTGCAGCGGTGGGCCGCCTCGCCGGGCTCACGCACGACGTCGGCGCCGCAGGCGGGGCACTTCTGCGGCATATAGAAGATGCTCTCGTTGCCGGCGCGCAGGCTGACGACGGGGCCCACCACTTGGGGGATGACCTCGCCGGCCCGCTGCACGATGACCATATCGCCGATGCGGATGTCCTTGCGGTGGATGTCGTCCTCGTTGTGCAGAGCGGCCATCCTGATGGTGACGCCACCCACCGTTACCGGCTCCAGGATGGCGAAGGGGTTAAGGGTCCCCGTGCGTCCCACATTTATGCCGATGTCCAGCAGCCTGGTCCGGCCCTGGACTGCCGGGAACTTGTAGGCGACGGCCCAGCGCGGCTCACGGCCCACGGCCCCCAAGCGCTCCTGCAGGGCGAAGGAGTCGATCTTGACGACCATGCCGTCGGTCTCGTAGGGC
>JACQUE010000104.1 GCA_016210425.1 Chloroflexota bacterium
GCCGCGGACCCTGGCGGCCAGCCAGCCAAGGCCGTTGCGCACACCGGCAAAGATAAGCATCCAGCGACTGCGAATCCGGAACTCGCCTCCTCCCCGAAAGTAGCGGTAGAGCGAGTAGAAGAGATACACCGCGAGGAGGAGCAGCGTGGTACCAACCACCCGCTCCATGATGGGATCAAGCCAGCCTGGCAAGAACCTCGAGGCAAGGATCGCCAACAGACCGAGTATTGTAACGATGGTTCCGTGTCCTAGAGCATACAGCGTACCCAAGCATAGCGGGCGCCGTTGCTGTGCAAGCAGGGTAGGCATAGCCGTCCATGCGCGCTTTTCTCTCAGGACCTGCTGGAACGGTTGTTTTCTTGTGGCCGTGATACTTGCCGTTGTCAAGGAATGATGGCTCTCGTCGGTAAGCAAGATCCCTGGCTCCTGCATCAACCACGCTTCGTCCGAGTCCACAACCGTCGCACTCGTGCTGGTAATGTCCGTAATTGCAGCAATGTGATCCCAATCGACGCCATGTCGAATGCCAAGCGCCAGAGCAGCTGTAAGCGCGCCTAGTCCCAGCTCGACGTCCATTGATCTGCCTCCTCGCGAGTCCCGGCGACGACGCTTGTCATGACGAGCATGGCGGCCCAGGGGCCCAGGAGCGCGCCGGCAAGCGCCGCGCCGATTAGGTGGCCCGATGTCCCGCCGGCGACGGGGAAGTTGAGCATCTGGGCGGCGAAGATGAAGGCGGCCATGACTCCCATCAGAGGAATCCGGCGCTCGCCTAGCTCGCGGTTCGTGCGGCGCAAGGCGTAGGCCACGGCAATTGCAGAGATGCCGTAGGCGGCGCCGGCGACAGGGGCGGTTAAAAAGCCGTCGGGGATATGCATGCCGGGGACGCTTTCCCCCAGGGCAGCCATCGCGGTATGGAGATCAAGCATCTTGCCTCCAGGAGAGGGGAAAGGCTAGCCTTTGGCCCCGCAGCTTGCGCAAAGACCAAAGAAGGCCATGTGGCTTGTGGTTGCCAGGAATCCTCGCTCCTTCAACAACGTCTCCCTCACGGATACCAGCACGTCCTGGTCCAGAACGGCCACGTCGCCGCAGCCCTGGCACACGAGGTGGTGGTGCCCTGCCTTGTCCATGAAGTGGTAGGCAATTCGGTCGCTCCCAACGTCCGTCGGCGTTACCATCCCCTCCTCTGTCAGCCACTCCAGCGTCCGATAGACGGTGGAAAGGCTCATCTCCGGGTAACGGCGCCTCACCGTCTGATGTATCTCCTCGGCGGTCAGATGGCCATCCTTGCTTACGAGAGCCTCGATGATCATCAGCCGCTGCGGCGTCATGCGATAGCCTCGCTCCTTCAGCATTGTTCCAACCGAGCGCAGTTCCACGACGTGGTGCATTCGGATTCCTCTCCGGCGATCTTCTTTGACAATATCATAGAACGTATGCAATTGCAAGTATTTGCAATAGACGATAATTGCGTAAAGTGGAAGCCTGCTACTGCCGGCATTTCCTGAAGGTAATGGACGAGTAGGGTTTCCTTGCAATAGCCTGACCGAGGCTGTACGATGACAACAGCAGGTGGCTTCAGCGAAAGTTCGTAGCTTGTGACGACTGACGGGACAACCGAGGAAACGGCAACCGCGGCGACGGGCGTACGGGGCTATCTCAGCAGGATCGAAGCTGTAAAGACCCTGCAGCTTCCCAGCTTCCGCTTCTATCTGTTGAGCAACCTCCTCTTCTTCTTCGGGCAGCAGATGCAGCTTGTCGCCAGGCAGTGGCTGCTGCTGCAACTCACGCCGTCGCGTACGCTGCTGGGGATGATCGGCTTTGCCCAAGGCATCGCCGTGCTCTTGCTGTCGCTGCTAGCAGGCGCCATGACGGACCGGGTGGCACGCCGCAACCTGCTGATGGCGGGTCAGGCCGGCCAGATGGGCGTGGCGCTGATAATGGGTGTCCTCATCGTGACCGGCGTCGTCCAGATATGGCACATAATCGCCGCCTCTATTGTGATTGGAATCTTCCTCGCCTTCACCCAGCCCGCCACCCAGACCTTCGTCTTCGACCTGGTCGGCAAAGAGCGACTCATGAATGCCCTGGCCGTCAACTCATCGGCGACCGGCCTCGCACAGATGGCGGGCCCAGCCTTGGCAGGGTTGCTCATTGCCACAGTCGGCATCGCCGGCACCTACTGGGTGAGCTCCGGTGGCTATGTGGTCGCCCTGCTAGCGCTGTGTGCCATACCGATAGCCGGTCAGGCTGGCATCGGCAGGCGCAAGTCCATATGGCACGACATCCGCGAAGGCCTGGAGCAGGTGCGCGGGAACCCGGTGGTACTGTGGCTGCTCGGGCTGGCGATGATCACCCTATTCGCTAGCGCTATCAACGTGCTCCGCCCCGTATACGCGAAAGAGATCCTCCAGGTTGGCTCCAAGGGCTTCGGGCTTATGGGAGCTTCCTTCGGGCTTGGAGCGATCTTGGGAGCCATAACCGTAGCATCTCTGGGCAGTATCCGCAGGAAAGGGCTCATCCTCATCCTCTCCGGCCTGGCCTGGTATAGTTTGACCACGATCTACTCCGTCTCCCGTTTCTTTCCGCTTACCCTAGGACTCGAAGTCATGCTCGGTATTTGTTCGCAGTTCTGGACACCAGCGATGATGACCGCCATGCAGACCTCTGTTTCGGAGGAGATGCGAGGTCGGGTCATGTCCATCTACTTCATGACCATGCAGAGCATCTTTCTGGGACAGCTCCTGTCCGGCGTTATGGCCGACGTAATTGGCGACACCTTCACGCTATTCCTCAGCGGCGTCATACCCGTAGCGCTCTACCTCTTTGTCCTTATCCGCGTCCCTGCCATCAGGAACCTGCGTTAGCCCGGTGTTCTTACATGCGGGGGGACTGGTTGAAAGCTAGGTACTTTGGCGACTGACGGAACAACTGAAGAGGTCGATGTCGAGCCAGCGGAGCCGCGCGTTGCTGGGTTCGCGGGCCGGATCGAAGCGGTGCAGACGCTGGGCCTGCGCAGCTTCCGCTTTTATCTGTTCAGCAACCTAGTCTTCTTCTTTGGCCAGCAGATGCAGCTTGTGGCCCGCCAGTGGCTGCTAATGGGGCTAACGCCGTCGCGCGTGCTGCTGGGGATGATCGGGTTTTCGCAGGGCTTGGCTGTGCTGATCCTATCGCTTCTGGGGGGCGTCGTCGCCGACAGACTTGCCCGACGGCACCTGCTAATGGCCGGCCAGGCCGGACAGTTGGCCGTCGCTATCGCCATGGCCGCCCTGGTCACCACCCACTCTGTACAGATATGGCACATAATCGCCGCTTCCCTGGCGATAGGCTTATTCCTCGCCTTCAGCCAGCCAGCGACACAGACGTTTGTCTTCGACCTCGTCGGTAAGCGACGGCTCATGAACGCCCTGGCCATGAACTCCGCAGCCAGCAGCCTCTCCCAGATGGGCGGGCCGGCACTGGCGGGGCTCCTCATAGCGGCGATAGGCGTGGCAGGGACGTACTGGGCCAGCAGTGGTGGCTACATGATGGCTATCCTGATGCTCGCCGCCATTCCGATAGCGGGTAGAACCGCCACGCGGAGGTCAGGCTCATTGCGAACCGAGATCGCCGAGGGCTTCCGCGAGGTCCGCAAGAACGAGGCTGTGCTGTGGCTACTGGGCTTCGCGGCAGTGTCCACGTTCGGCGCCGCCCTCTTTGCCCTGCGCCCGGTCTACGCCAAGGAGATCTTAAAGGTGGGCCCAACCGGCCTGGGCGAGATGGGGGCCGCCTGGGGGGCTGGCTCGATAGCAGGCGCCATTCTGGTGGCCTCCCTCGGCAACATACGGAGGAAGGGCCTCACCGTTATATTCTCGGGCCTCGCCTGGTACGGCTCGATGATGGTATACGCCTTCTCTCGGTCCTTCCCTCTGACTCTGGCCCTGGAGGTGATACTCGGCTTCTCCACCATGTTCTGGTCGCCCTCCGTAATGACTGCCATTCAGAGCTGTGTCGCCGAGGAGATGCGGGGGCGCGTCCTGTCGATATACTTCATGTGCATCCAGGGCGTCTCGCTGGGCCATCTATTGGCTGGTGTCCTGGCCGACCGCTTCAGCGATACAACGGCTATGGCCTTCGGGGCTGCCGTCGGCCTCTCTTTCCATGTTTACGTCCTCCTCCGGTCCCCCGTCATGAGGAAGCTGTGAACCAGGCGCCCTGCCGAGCGTTGCCATCCCAGCCGCCATCAACTACAATCTCCTTATACGAACTCTCATGATAATAGACCTTCATGTCCACACCACGAGAGGGGCCTCCTGCAGCAGCCTGGCGCCACTGGAGCTGGCCGCTGAAGCCAAACGCATGGGCCTCGAGGTCGTCTGCGTGACGGAGCACGACCGCACCTGGGAGCGCACGGAGCGCGACCGTTTTTCTGCCGAGCACGGCCTTGTCCTCCTGAGGGGCATGGAGGTGACGACAGACCTGGGGCATGTCATAGCCTTCGGCCTAGACAGCTACGTTGCGGGTATCAACAAGGCGCGGGAGCTGCGGCGCGTCGCCGACGGCGTCGGTGGCTATCTGGTAGCTGTTCACCCCTTCCGCTACGCCTTCGTTCAGAACGGGGCCAAGGTCAACGGCGAGCGCTGGAAACAGCCGCCGACGCTGGAGGAGGCCGCAGAGACGCCTCTGCTTGGCCTAGTGGATGCCATAGAGTCGCTCAACGGCGGCTGCACCGATGAGGAGAACGCCTTCGCGCTGCAGGTGGCGAAGCTGCTGGGCAAGCCCACTACCGGAGGCAGCGATGCCCACTCCCATAACGGCCTCTGCTGCTACACCACTGCATTCGAGATGGAAATCGGCAGCGAGCAGGAGTTCTTGAGGGAGTTGCACGCCGGCCGCTTCTATGCGGCAACAGGCTTCCGAGAGGGCAAGCTCGCCCCCTACCGGCTGTAAGGCAGGACGCCAATCTCGATGCTCCAGACCTTCGTCGCCATCGACCTGGAAACCACCGGCCTTCAGCCCGCCGAGGACGAGATCATCGAGGTGGCGGCCGTCAAGTTTCGGGGGCCTGAGGTCCTCGATACCTTCCACACCCTGGTCGATCCGGGCCGCCCCCTGCCACTCTTCATTCAGGCGCTTACGGGCATAACGCCCACCGACCTGCACGGAGCGCCCCGATTCTCCAGCATCGCCTCGGATATCGGCTCCTTCATCCGAGGCTACCCTATCGTAGGGCAGAGGGTCGCTTTTGACCTGGGGTTCCTGGCTGCTAAAGGCATCGCCCCGTCGGGCCCCGTCTACGATGCCTACGACCTGGCAACGGCGCTGCTTCCGGGCATCAGCAGCTATCGGCTTGGGGGGCTAGGCAAAGCCCTCGATATTCCGTTTTCGACGCTCCATCGCGCACTTGCCGACGCGGTCCTCACCAAAGAGGTGTTCCTCGCCCTGCTGGGCCGCCTGTTCCGCCTGGACCCGGGTGTGCTCATGGAGATGGGCCGCGTCGCGGCCCTGGCGCGCCTGCCGCTGCATCCCCTGCTGCAAACCGTCATTGAAGAGCGTATCCCTGCCCTTTATCAGAGCCCCGGCGAGAAAGAGATAGCACTCCCGACTCCGCGGCCTCCGTCACCTTCGTCCCTGACCGCCAGGGCGCAGAGAGAGAGGCTGGACCCGGAAGCCATCCTTGGCCTACTGGGGCCCGAGGGCCCGTTTGCGGCAGCCATCCCAGGCTACGAGCAACGGCCGGGCCAGCTTCGGATGCTTGCAGCCGTTGCTGAAGCCCTCAACGATGGCGGGCAGCTACTGGTGGAGGCCGGCACAGGGACGGGCAAGTCCCTGGCCTACCTGCTGCCGGCCAGCCTGCACGCAGTCCGTAACCGGGTCCCTGTTGTGGTCTCCACAAACACTATCAACTTACAGGAGCAGCTTGTCGGCAAGGATATTCCATCGTTGCTGGAGGCTATCGGCGATAGCTGGCTGACAGGGATACGGGTGGCACAGCTCAAAGGCCGCTCCAACTACCTGTGCCTCCGCCGCTGGCAGCGACTGCGAGAGAGTACAGAGCTTTCGCCCGACGAGGCGCGGCTTGTCTTGAGGCTGCTGGTGTGGCTGCCGCAGACGGAGACAGGCGACCGGGCGGAACTCAACTTCACGCAGGGAGAGGGGCGCGCCTGGGAGCGCATCTCCGCCCAGGCCGATAACTGTCTCACCAGCCAGTGCCGCTTCCTGGCCGATGGCAGTTGCTACCTGTATTCGGCGCGCAGGCGGGCCGAGACATCGCACATCGTCGTCACGAACCACGCCCTCTTGCTGGCAGATGCGGCCGGTCCCGGGCGTGTCCTGCCTGATGCCGATTATCTCATCATTGACGAAGCGCATCATCTTGAAGAGGAGGCGACGCGCCATTTCGGATATCAGGTGACAGCGGGCGATCTGTGGCGGCTGCTGGATGACATCGCGGGCATAGCCGGCCAGACCCTGGGCAGAGGGAGCCTCTCGCAGGCGCTCGGGAGCCGCGCCATGGCGCCGGCGCTGCGGCGGGATATCGAGAAGCTGGCCGGCGCGGTCGCGCGCCGGGCCGCCGATGCCCGCAAGAGCGCGAGCAGCCTCTTCGGAGCATTGGCCGCCATCGGTGCAGACGAGGACCCGGGCGGCAAGTACCTGCGGCAAATGCGCATCACGCGGGGGACGCGGAATCAGGCAGAATGGGCGGATATCGAGCTTGCCTGGGAGAACCTTGGCCTGGTCCTGAGCGACGTAGAAGGGGAGACGCTGCGGCTGCAATCGGCGCTGGGGGACATGAGCCCCGAGGCTTCGGGCGTGGGCAATGTGATCGCCGAGCTTACTTCCCTGCTGTACAGCCTCGCCGAGCTGCGGCGCCGTCTCACCGCCATCCTGCTCAACCCGGAGGCCAACTA
>JACQUE010000105.1 GCA_016210425.1 Chloroflexota bacterium
AGCACGAACATCAGGAGCCCCCAGAAGAGGAAGGCAGCCATATTGCCAACTTTCGGGTCCTGGGCTCGTCCTGTGAGTCTGTAGGCGGCCCATATCGACGAGGCGACGATGCCCAGGTATCCCACAAGCGCTCCAATTCCCCCCGCAGAGCCGTAGTGGAGAAAGAGGTTATGCGGATCGGTGATGTAAAGAGAGCCCCAATCGAGCTGGGCGGCCAGCGGCGGGTAGTAACTATGCCACATCCCCAGGCCGATCCCGAACACAGGGTTCTCCTTGATGGCTTGCAGGGCCGCCTGCCACATATCCAGGCGGAGGCTGGTGCTGAGCGTGCCAGTCCTGAAGTAGTGCTCCAGAGGTACCTGTGCGCTGAAGACCCAGAAATAGGCAAGGGTCAGAAGCCCGATGCTGGCTATGGCAATGGCAAGGGCATATTTGCCGTGGCCTCCCCTGAGGACGAGGAGCAGCAAGGGGAAGGATGCCAGGCCCACTAGAGGCGCCCGGGTCTCTGAGGCAAGTATCAGCACCAGAAGCCAGACCGCTCCGAGCCCGAAGAGGAAGGCCTTCGGCTTCGGGAAGTAGTGCAGGAAGAGGGCCAGGCAGAAGGGTAGAGTCAGCGTCGTCATATAGCCCAGGGTGGTCACGCTGAAGGTCTCCTGGTAGACCTTGGAGAAATTCTGGGAGTAGAACTCCAGCGATCCGGTGTGCAGCACTGTCCCATAGCCGGCGAAGGATACCCGCAGAAAGCCGAAGAGCATTATCCCCAGGATGATGGGTACCGCATCCCGCTTGGAGCGAACGGCGTTGACCACCATAAGGAAGAAGAGCGGCACGTAGACCGCATCCATACTGAAGGTCTGGAAGCTCGTCCAGGGATCGGCGGAGAGGAAGGACGAGGCGAGGAGGAAGAAGCCCCAGAGGCCGATGTACTTGGCGGCCGGCGTAAGGACTATCCGGTTGCCGGTGGTCACGCGGTGGAGCAGGAGTATGGAAGCGAACAGCAGGAGCGCCATAACGCGAGGCGACATGGCGAAGGGGCCCCAGTTGCCCCCGGCGAAGGGCAGGCTGCGCTTCTGCCACTCCACCCAGGCCATCAGCGGCTCTGTGGCAAGGAATACTGCAACGCCCCAAGCATCATCTCGCTGCAGGGTCAGGAGGATAGCACCGCCCAGGCCGAGCAGGGAGAGGCCTCCGAAGAGGATGGTCATCCGGTCGATCTCGTAGCCCCAGGGGAGCGTCGTTGTGTAGGCGGCGAAATAAGCTAAGGGTACGGCCAATATCCCTATGGCCACGAGCTGCTTCAGGCTTAGCCCGCGGCCCCGCCAACGCAGCGAGAAGCCATCGAGATCGGCGGTGGCGATGATAGCTATTGCGGCCAGGAGGAGCAGGGTCGGTAGGAACGACTGCATCAAGTCGCCGAGGCCGACTTTGCCCGGCAGGCGCGTGATGCCTCGCGCGATTGACGATGCCAGGAGCAGGCTGAACAGCGCTAACAGCAGGGGACGCAAGCGCCGCCCGCCCAGCGTGGAGTTTAGGGCCTGCTCCAATGATTCGACGAGATAGCTCATGCGGTGCCTCCTGCTCCGCCGGGCTCGCGAAGCTTGGTCCGTGGTAAATTGGATAGCGCGGCGAGGCTTGCCCGAAGGGTCGCTAGGAGGCTGAGGAGACCACTTGCTGCTAGGAGCGCCAGGTACGGCGATAAAGGCACGCGGTAGCGCAGTTGCGGGAAATAGAGCGCGTAAACCGCCGTGAAGTAGAGGAGCAGCAAGAGCATTAGCAGGTGCCATCTGCGCTTGGAAAGGATGCCGGCGATAAGGCCAACGGCCGCCAGCACAAAGAGTGCTACTTGAGAAGCTATGACCAGGTTCCTAATGACCAGAGCCGCGGCGCTGTTTCCATGGGTCAGATTATCGAAACGGCTCAGCGGCACTTCCCTGCTTGGGGACCAGAACAGGAGGAGCTTCTCTTTGAATAGATGGAGGAAGCGCCCAGGTTGCTTTCTGATGAACTGGAAGGCCCATCTGTAGAACTGGTCCTCCTTCTCAACCTCGCTGAGAGTCGACAACGTCGTCTCTTCCTCCTCAGTTGGGGAGACCAGGAAGATCTGGTCTACATCCGACTGTTTATGCAGGGCAACGTCGGATATGCCGGGGCGATTGCCGGCATAAAAGGTGTAGCCGCCCTCTGTCGCTATTGGGACGATCCTGTGATGGATGAGGTAGTTTCTTACCGTCCAGGGGGTGATAGCTACGACTAGAGCTAGAAGCATAGCCACGACTGGCACGACCTGCCTGTGAACGCGGCTGCTGAAGGGGGCCATCAGCCAGAAGGCGCTTATGACGGGTATCAGGAGGGCTAGAGGTCTGGTTAACGCAGCCAATCCGAAGAGTAGGCCCGCCACAATGCCGATGCGCCAGCTATGGCGCTCGCGCAGGAGCAGAACGCACAGCACACCCAGGAGCAGCAGCAACGTGAAGAGCGTCTCAGCCAGGACCTCTCTGGTGTACCAGATGGCCCAGGGATCGAAGACTAATATCGCGATAGCAAGGAGCCCTAGGGCCCGCCCACCGACCCGCCTGCCCGCCACGTACACCGCTAGGCAGGAAATGACCCCCAGCACGGCTTGCACGGCCCGGACCACAACGATGCTGCTGCCAAGCGTCTTGTATATGCCGGCCAGGAAGAAGGGATACAGGGGCGGGCGAAAGGACTCGTTGAAGCCGGGGGCATAGTTGAAGCCGGTGCCATTCAGGATGTTGTGGGCGATCTGATCGTACACGCGACCATCCCAGGAGTATGTCGAGGGTCCGAACAGCAGGACATAGGCGAGCCGAAGGAGCAAAGCGAACGCCAGAAGAAGGGCCAGGGCGATGCTCTCGCCCCGTGAGAGATGAAGTTTCGCCAGACGACACTGGGACCAGCTTCTCATCGCGCCTTTTTTTGCCTCGCCCTAGCGACTTGTGGTGCCCCAGATCTTTCTCGATGGCGCATCGATTCCAACTTAAGCCTCAGCACCGAGCTGAACGCATTCCTGATCTCCTTGAAGGATACGTTGGAAGCTCCCCGCTGACGATTGACGAAAAGAGTGGGTACTTCGTGGAAGGTGAACCCTCGCCGGTGGATCTGGTAGGCGATCTCGGTCAGGACGATGTAGCCCGTGCTGCGGATGGCCTGCATGTCCAGAGCCTGAAGGCAATCCCTCGTATAGCAGCGGAAGCCGTTGGTGTAGTCGTTTATCGGGACTCCCAGGATGGCCCCAGCGAAGAAATTGGCCAGGCGGCTGAAGATCCTTCGCTTGATGCTCCAGCCGACGATCTTGCTCCTCGTCACATAGCGCGAGCCGATGACCACATCGGCCTTGTCTCTTGCCGTGAGGATGGCAGGCACGTCGGAAGGCGCATGGGAGAAATCGGCATCCATCTCCATGATGGTGTCCACCTCTCCTTCGGCAAGGAACCTCTGGAATCCCTCGATACAGGCCGACCCCCGTCCTCCCTTGCCGTGGCGGTGGATAACCCTCACCCGACTGCTGCCGGCGGCGATCTCATCGGCGACGGCGCCTGTGCCGTCCGGAGAGTTGTCGTCTACGACGAGGACATGTAGGTCCCGGCTGATGGTGAGCAGATCCTGTACTAGGGCCCCGATGTTCTCTCGCTCGTTATAAGTGGGTATGACTATGCCTATCTGATCCATACCCTTCTCACCGGGGCGAGGAATTTCCGCTTGAGCTGAAGAGGTAGAAGATCGTGACGTCGGCGGCGGCCAGTAGCGCGAAGACGGATAGCGAAAAAACCTTTCACCACCTACGTAGCCCTCCAAGACGGCCGTTGCCGGAGCGTCGGCGCCGCCGCTCTCCCGTGGGGGAGGTATAGTAGTAAGAGTAATAGTAGTAATAGGCGTAGCCGGAGGAGCTTGACTTGTTTAGGGCGGCACCGATTATATTGGCGCCGACGGCCTTAAGGGCATCTCTGGCTTGGACGGACGCGCCCCGCCGGGTCTCGCCCGCCGCGAATACCAGCATTGCCCCATCCACTTCTTGCGCGAGGACGGCGGCGTCGGTCACGGCCAGCACGGGCGGCGTGTCGAAGATGACGATGTCGGCGATAGCCTTGAGCTGACGGATTAGCCCCTTCATCCGCTCGGAGGCCAGGAGCTCGGGCGGGTTGGGTGGTATTGGACCGCTGGTGAGCACCCGAAGGTTGGGCACGTCCGTATGCTGCAGCGCAGTCTCAACGTCGGTGTCTGTGCTCAGCAAGACTGAAGTCACGCCTTGGTGGTTAGGCAAGTTGAAGAAGCGGTTAAGGGTTGGGAGACGCAGGTCTGTGTCGACGAGGATGGTGTTGAGGCCGGTCTGCGCCATGACTATGCCCAGGTTCGCTACAGTTGTTGTCTTACCCTCTCGCGGGAGGGGGCTCGTAACCAGGATGCTGGAGAGGGACTTATCGATAGCGGCAAACTGAAGGTTTGTTCTGAGGGCGCGATAGGACTCGGTTGCCGGCGAGCGATCGTCGAAGGATGTCACAAGCTCGGGCCCGGTTCCGAGGCGATTGCGAGGTAACGTGCCCAAGGCAGTTATGCCCAGGGCGTTCAGGATCTCGTCGGAGCTCTTGACGGTGTCATCCATGTACTCTAAGACGACCGAACCCAGCAAGCCGACCACGAGTCCGGCGAGGGCTCCAATGAAGACATTAAACATCGTCTTGGGCCGGACGGGCGAGGACGGCGCCTCGGCTGGGGCGACCACGTAGATGTTATTGGAGTAACGGGCGGCGGCGAAGCGGAACTCCTCCGCTTTCTGGAGGAGGTTGACGTACTTCGTGTTATCGGCCGCCAGCTTCGTCTGGGCCTTGTTGAGCTCCGTCCGCGCGTACTCCGGCAGCTCCGCGGAGGTCCGGCCTCTACCCGGGTCGGTCAGGGAGGCAATAGTTGCCTGGGTCTCGGCCATGCTCTTCTCAAGCGCCGCGATGCGCGCGTCCATATCCTCCTTCTGGGGCTGGAAGCGCGCCTGCACACGCTCGGCGTTCTGCCTGGTGAAGACATCGGCGATGCGATTTGCGATCTGCTTGGCCCGGGCTGCGCTTGTGTCTTCGACCGATACCCGCACAAGCTGGGTGTCCAACACCTGGCGCGCCGATATCTTGCCTCGGAGTTGGCTGAGGCTTAGCGGCAGCTTCAGGTCTGAGATGACCTGTTGCAAGACATCTGTGCTGCGTACCGTCTCGACGTAGGTGCGGGCGCTGCGCTCGCTCGTCAAGATGGCGGTATAGGTATCAGC
>JACQUE010000014.1 GCA_016210425.1 Chloroflexota bacterium
AGTCAGGGGGCCGTCTATCCAGCGGGTGGCATTGTCCTCCAGTAGATACCTTCCGACGAGGTCGCTGGCGGTCAGGTCTTCATGGCAGGCCACAGTAATGACCGGAATGCCGCCAGGCCGCATACCGCCGCCGTCGTCATCGTTAGCCTTGACGACCGCGAGCGAGCGACCCAGTCGCCAGGCCATGTGCTCGACGAACCTGGTCTTCCCACAGCCCGTTGGGCCCTTGAGGATGACGGGGATCTTCTGCTCGTAAGCGGCCTCGAAGAGTTCCACCTCGTTGCCGATGGGCACGTAATAGGGCTCCTCGTGAGCAACGAACTCCTCTATCGGCCGCTCTTGGTAGACGTATCTGCGCGTTTCCGTCGTCATTGGCTCCGTCCTATGCCTTACTCTCCGCTAATAGCTGGCCCCATAAGGCCGCAACCTTTCGCTCGACCTCCGCCAGATCGCAGTTGGTATCTATAATCACGTCGGCGTGCCTGGCCCTCTCCGCATTTGAGAGCTGGGAGCGAACGCGGGCGCGCACCTGCTCGTCGCTTAGGCCGCTGCGCTTGACCGTCCGCTCGACCGCCGTATCTTCGGGCACCGCCGTCATCCAGACCTGGTCAACCAGGGAGGTCCAGTTGGCTTCGATGAGAATGGCGGCCTCCACGACCGCCACCTTGACGCCCTTCCGCCGCATCTCCTCTAGCCTCTCGGCGATCATGCGGTAGATCGCTGGGTGAACGATGCTGTTCAAGCGCTGCAGGGCGGCTGGGTCTGCAAAGACGATGGGGCCCAGTTTGCGGCGGTCGATCTCCTCGTTCTCTTGGAGAATGCCCCTGCCAAAAGCATCCACAACCTGCTGCCAGACCCCTGTGTGGGGCATATAGGCCTCGTGCCCCACCTTGTCCGCGTCGATAACGGTGGCGCCAAGCTTCTGCAGAAACTGTGAAACGGTGCTCTTGCCGGAGCCGATGCCGCCCGTCAGCCCGATCACTATCATTCTCAAACCTCACAGGCGGCCTGGAGGGCCGGCTTCGCTAGGGGGCCATCCTCCAGGCACAAGCCTCTCCCGTGAGGCTCGAAAAACGGAAGAGGACCGGGAGCGGATCTTCCAGAAGAAGTAAGTGTACTCAAAATCGTCTGAGGATTATGCCTTCGCCTTCGCGTAGTGTAGGCTTATTCTAGCACCAGCTTCGGGGAGGCGTCAATAAGATGCAAACTGCGTGAGATGCAAACTGCGTGTAGATGCAAACTGCGTTACCGCAGCGATGAGTTATGCTAGAATTGTGCAAGCATCGATGTGCTGTTTTCGAAGCGTGAAGCCGGGGCGACCGTTTTCCGAGGGAACACAGAGAGGAGAGGAAATAGATGGAATATCGCAAACTGGGTAGGTCGGGCCTGAGCGTCTCTGCTATCGGTCTTGGGTGCAATAACTTCGGCTGGCGCCTCGACGAGGAGCGAACAGCAGCGGTAGTGAACCGCGCCCTCGAACTCGGCATTAACTTCCTGGATACCTCAGATTCCTATGGCCGCGGCCTCTCTGAGACGTACATCGGCAACATCCTTAAAGGGCGGCGCAGGGAGGCGATACTCGCAACCAAGTTCGCGAGCCCCATGGGCGACCGTCCCAACGATAGGGGCGGATCGAGGTACCACATCATGGAGGCCGTGGACGCAAGCCTCCGGCGGCTGCAGACGGACTACATCGACCTCTATCAGATGCACGTCGTCGATCCTGCCACTCCCATCGAGGAGACACTGCGGACCCTGGACGACCTGGTACACGCGGGTAAAGTCCGCTACATCGGCTGCTCTAACTTCGCCGCCTGGCAGCTCTGCGAGGCCATCTGGACCTCACGCAGCAACAACCGGGAGAGCTTCATCTCCGTCCAGCCCCTTTACAACGCCATCGACCGCCGTATTGAGCGCGAGCTCATCCCCTGCTGTGTCGCCTATGGCATCGGGATCATCCCGTATAGCCCCCTGGCTAACGGGTTCCTAACAGGCAAATACCGGCGCGGACAAGCGGCAATGGAAGGGACACGACTAGCCGGCATCCCGGCCATGCAAGACCGTATCTTTACCGAAGAGAACTTCGCTAAGCTGGATAAACTGGAGGTCTTCGCGACCACCCGCGAGCATAGCGTGGGAGATCTGGCAATAGCCTGGCTCCTGGCTCAGCCCATGATCAGCACTGTTATCGCCGGCGCCACGAGCCCCGAGCAGGTGGGGGCCAACATAAAGGGTGCGGACTGGAAGCTGGAGGCTAGAGACCTGGAGCAGCTAGAGCTGTAGTGGGGCCTTACGCCTGCCTCGAAAAGCCCTGACTTCCCATTGTAACCATGACGCCCGCATGAAAATGGAATAAACCCAATTATCTTCTTTCTAAACAGTTGAATTATCCATGTGGGATATGGTATTTGTTAGTATGCTGAGTTCGTAATCCAAACCCGCTATCGTTCGGATACTCTCTAGGTCACGGAAGGAGTGACATTATGCCTACCAACTCCATCGATGCCACCGACATGCGACTCATCGCCCTTCTACAAGAGAACCCGAGGATGTCGGTGGTAGAGGCGGCCACCCGCCTGGGCACATCTCAGCCGACAGTTCGTAAACGGGTCAAGCGCCTGCTGGAAGATGACTACATCAGGTTCCTTTGCTTGGTCAATCCGACAAAGATGGGTTACCTGCACGACTGCATCATCCACGTCCAGGTGGAGATGGGCAAGGTGGATGCAGTAGCGGAGAGGATCCGTGAGATGGATGAGGTAACCTACGTAGGTGTAATGCTCGGTCCATACGACCTGCTGGTAGGCGCAAGCTTCCCGACCAGCGACGAGCTCCGCGAGTTCCTCACCAA
>JACQUE010000106.1 GCA_016210425.1 Chloroflexota bacterium
CCGCAGGTTACGCCGGAGAAAGTCACTGTGCTGGGCCCCGAGTCCATCCTTAGCCAGGTCGACTTCGCCGTCGCTGATGTGAGCCTGGCCTCGGAGAAAGTAACCATCGAGCGCAGCTACAGGCTGGTGCCACGCACGGAGCGAGGCCACCAGATCGAGGGCGTGACGCTGGAGCCGGCCTCGGCAGATGTGCGCATCACCATAAAGCAGCAGCTCTTCTTCCAGACCTTCGGCATTATGCCGCAGCTAAAGGGATCTCCAGCGTCGGGCTACTGGGTGAGTGGGATGACTGCGGAGCCGCAGCAGGCGACTGTCTTCGGACCGCGGGAAGTACTGCAAAACCTCGGTTTCCTCAAGACCAAGCCGGTGGACATCAGCAACACCTCCGCCAACGTAACCAGGCAAGTGGAGGTGGATCTGCCGGAGGGAGCCACAATGGTGGGCTCTCGCACTGTCGAGGCGCGTATCGTCATCGCCCCGGTCAAGGGTAGCGTCAAGGTCCAGGTCACGCCGGAGTTCGAGGGACTGACGGGCGGTCGCCGTCCTTCACTCTCCGTCTCGACGGTGGAAGTGACTTTGACCGGCGATCTGCCTATCCTGAACAAGCTGAACCCGAGCGATGTCCATGCCACGCTCAACTTTAAGAACCTTGCGCCTGGCCCCTATCAGGTGGATGTGAAGGTGACTGCCCCTCCAGGGCTGCAGGTCGTCAGCGTCTTGCCCAACTCGATGGGCGTGGTTATTCCCCAATAACTAGTTAGCCCGGCTTCGCAGAGCCAAGGATGATTATGCCCAAATCCCTTGTCGCCATCGTGGGCCGTCCCAATGTCGGGAAGTCCACTCTTTTCAACCGCATCGTCGGCCGGCCTCTGGCCATTGTCCAGAACGAACCCGGCACGACGCGCGATCGCGTCTACGGCGAAGCGAGCTGGAACAGCATCGACTTCGCCATCGTCGACACCGGTGGCCTGGAACTACGACCTGCGGAGGACATGGCCCAGCGCGTCAAAGAGCAGGTAGAGGCGGCGCTGGAGGAAGCCGACTGCATTATATTCCTGGTGGACGCACGCGACGGGCCCACGACAACCGACCAGGAGATAGCGCAGACGGTTAGGCAGTACTCCAAGCCTGTGGTGCTAGCCGTGAACAAGGCCGACAACGAGGAGCGCCGCCAGTCCGCTCCCCTCTTCTACGAATTGGGCATCGGGGAGCCCCTGCCCATAAGTGCCTACCACAACCAGGACATCGATCTCCTGCTTAACCGCGTCGTAGATGGCCTGCCGCGATTTGAGCCCGAGGGGCCGCGCGAAGAAGTCCTCACCATCGCCATCGTCGGAAGGCCCAACGTAGGTAAGTCGATGCTCCTGAACGCCATCGTCGGCGAAGAGCGCGCCATCGTCAGCGACAGGCCAGGCACAACGAGGGACGCCCTCGATACCTTAGCCGAGGTCAACGGCGTGCCGTTAGTAATCGTGGACACAGCAGGCATCCGCCGGCGTGGCCGCGTCGAGAGGGGCGTCGAGCGTTACAGCGTGCTGCGCGCCATGCGCGCCATCGAGCGGGCTGAGATAGCGCTACTGGTGCTGGACGCCCAGGAGATGCTGACGGCGCAGGACGCCCACATCGCCGGCTACATCTGGCAGGCGTATAAGGGCCTCGTAGTAGTCGTGAACAAATGGGACCTAGCGCCTGAGCTGGGGCTGGAAGAAGAGGCATGCCGACGCCACATCCGCTCCGGCCTCAAGTTCGCCCCAGCCGCGCCCATCCATTTCATCTCGGCGACCCTGGGCCAGGGCATTGAGGATGTCCTTGCCTCGGCCCAGTCGGTTTTCTCCTCCCGGCGCCAGCGCATCCCGACCCCCACCGTAAACCGAGTCCTCCAGGACGCCCTGGGGTCACACGCGCCCCCGCTGGTCGGCAATAAGCGCTTCAAGGTGTTCTACGCTACTCAGGACGACGTCAGCCCTCCAGGCTTCACCATCTTCGTCAACGACCCCGCCTTGCTTCATTTCTCCTATCGGCGCTATCTTGAAAACAGGCTGAGACAGGCCTTCGGCTTTTTAGGCACGCCTTTGCGCTTGAACTTTAAGAGACGGAGCGAAAGAGAAAGATGAGAGTCCTCGTCTGGATCGCTGTGGGCATCCTGGCCTATCTCATCGGGACGATCCCCTTCGGCTACCTGGCCGGCAGGCTCGTCGCCGGCGTAGACGTGCGCCAGAAGGGGAGTGGCTCAACCGGAGCGACGAACGTCTTGCGCACCGCGGGCCTCGGACCTTCGCTGCTGGTCTTTATCGCCGACCTGGGCAAAGGGGCTGCCGCTGCCGGCCTGGGCATCTGGCTTCTAGGGCCGACCTGGGGCCCGGTGCTGACGGGCAACATGGCGGTCATCGGCCATAGCTGGCCGATCTACCTGGGCTTCAAAGGCGGTCGGGGGGTCCTCACCGGCCTGGGTGCCCTCTTCGTTCTGTCTCCGTGGCTGGGGCTGGCAGCGCTGCTCGTCGCTGTCGTCGTGACCGCTCCCACCCGCTACGTCTCTGCCGGCTCCCTAGCGGGCGTCCTCACCGGCGTGGGCGGCCTCACCATCATGGGGGCCCTCGGCAGCAAGCCCCTGGCCTTCCTGCTTTACGGCTGGGTCGCCGGGCCCCTCATCATTATCCGACACCGGGGCAATATCATCCGCCTGATCAGGGGCACAGAAAGCAAGCTGGGCCAGCGTGCCAAGAAACAGGACCCGCAATCACAAAAGAAGGCTAGGAACGCATGGCAAAGATAGCCGTCATCGGCACCACCACCTGGGGCCTGACCCTCGGAATAATCCTGGCCAGGAACGGCAGAGAGGTGAGCGTCCTCGCCCGACGGGAGGAGGAAGCCGCCACCCTGACCACTGCGAAGATGAGCCCTGACAAGCTCCCAGGCATCACGTTCCCGCCCAACCTCCGCTTCACCGCATCCCCCGATGCCGCTCTCTCGGACGCCGCGCTCGTCATCATCGCCGTGCCATCCCAGACGTTCCGCGCCAATGTCCTAGCCATCCGAGAGCACCTCGGGCCACAGATGATCATACTCAGTGCCAGTAAGGGCTTGGAGGCCGCCACTTCCTTACGGATGTCCCAGGTGCTCCAGGAGGAGCTGGACCCCTCCTGGCACGACAACATCTGCGTACTGTCAGGCCCCAACCTGGCCCTCGAGATCGCACAGGGCATGCCGTCCACGACAGTTGTGGCGGCCAAGCAGCACGCCATCGCTGACCGGGTGCAGGAGATGGTCATGACGCCCAATTTCCGCGTCTATTCCCACAACGATATGGTGGGAGTAGAGCTGGGGGGCGCCTTGAAGAACATCATCGCCCTCGGGGCCGGCATCAGCGACGGTTGGGGCTATGGCGCCAACGCCAAGGCCGCCTTTATGACCAGGGGCCTGGCGGAGATCACCCGGCTCGGCGTCGCCGCCGGGGCCAACCCCCTCACTTTCGCGGGGCTCTCCGGCCTGGGCGACCTGGTCGCCACCTGCACCAGTCGCCTCAGCCGCAACCGCTACGTCGGCGAGGAGCTAGCCAGGGGCCGCTCCCTCCAGGACATCCTGGCCAACCTCCACCACGTCGCCGAAGGCGTGGACACGACGCGGGCAGCGCTGCGCCTGGCCGCTCCCCATAAAATAGAGATGCCTATAGCGCAGCAGATGTACCGTGTGCTCTTCGAGGGGCTGGACCCGCGGCAGGCAGGCCGGGAGCTGATGGAGCGGGAGCCGAAGCGGGAGCTTCTGGGGTTAGCCGAAACCTAACTAACTCTTGCGGAAGTTGACCTTCATATTCTGGCGTCCGGCGCCGGTGGGCGCGCAATCCGTGTCGGTGGTCTCGATGAGAAGGCGTGGTGAGACCTGGTTGCCGCCGCTATCGATGATGTAGACGTACCAGCGCCCCGCTTTCGGCTTGATGTCCAATATCACACCGTACTTCCCATCCCCTCCTGTCGGGTCCGTCGTGTGGCTCCACTCCTTCCATATATCGTCGCCCGCCACGACCCTATACCCGGCCACCCCATTGCCCTGTGCATCCAAAAGCGTCCCACCGATGGCCGTCAGGCCGCAGTTGGGCTCGGTTGTTATGCTATCCTGCCGGAATAGATAGGGTGACGGCGTGGGCGTAGGCGACGATGTAGGCGTTGGCGGCAGCGTTGGGGTAGCGGTGGGAGTGGGCGCAGCCGCCGTAGGTGTCGGGGTAGCAGTCGCCGGAGCTGATGTGGCAGTGGGGCTGGCGACCGACGTTGGAGCAGCCGTGGTGGGTGTTGGCTTCACGCCCCCCTTTGGTATCAGGAGTTTCTGGCCAACGCGGACGTAGCTCCTGTCCGGGATCTCATTCAGCTTTGCTAGGTCGTCCACAGTCACCTTGTACATCGACGCGATGCCGTACAAAGTCTCGCCCGATTGCACGATATGCGCCAGGTCACCCGGCTCAACGTTGCTGCCGGCCGGTTTGGTAGCCGAAGGTGAGGCCTGGAATGTAGAAGTGGGCGAAGGTGAGGCTATGGGGCTAACGGGGGAGCCGAGGGGCTGGTTCAGCAGGACCGGAGTTGGCTGGACGGGAGAAAGCGTGGCCGTCGGCACAGAGCCAGCCGGCTTCTTGGCCGCCGCGGCGTCTTCCGCCGACTTACCCTTGCTCTTGGAGCAACCGCCTAGCAACCCAAGAACCAGAACAAGCGCGAGGGCTATAAGGAAAAGCGTCCGAACCTGCCGCACTATGCTGTAGCTGATCCTCTTCAACCCGCGTGTGTAGTCGCGGGGCAGCGGTCTAAACCAGACCGATAGAAGCGGCGGGGGCAGGGGCCCTTAATACTCAAAGACAGCCACCACGGAATCACCACGGATGGGCACGAACTTCGCCCCACCGGCCCGGTGGTCGGGGTTATCCATGTAGGCCTGCCAGGTCGCAGCGTCATCGAACTCGCAGATCCAAGAGTGGGTGAAGCCGGACATGGTCTGGGGGATCGCCTTCCCCAGGATGGGATTCCTAATAGTTGGTATCTTGGATGGCAGCGACCGCAGGTGATTGAGGAAATCGTCCACCGCTTCCTGGGGCGCACCGTCCTTGAACTTCAAGAGAACGATGTGCTTGATCATAGCTACACCCCTTTGTGGCTTATGCACAAGTCCACAACCGCGACCGCGGCTAGAAGCTAAACGATTGCAAAGAGTATACCCCACGAAAGGGGTAAAGTCTATCTTTTGGACCAAAACACTCTCATCTCATAGGCTTCTGAAATAGGTATCGAATTGCGGATGGATTGGGGCCCCGGTCATTTTCATCATTTTCTACCAGCGTCGGATGGTGTTCGGACTGCAGAGGCCGTAGGCTATCTTGACATCTCCCCGACCCAGGGTATGATGGCAGCATCTTGTCATGGGGGTGATCGATGACGCCAGGGGAACTCGAGGATCGTGCTGCCATCAAAGAAGTCATGGTCCGCTATGCTCATGGCCTGGATCAGCGCGATTACGCCATGCTTGCCGCTTGCTTTACGCCAGACGCCTACGCCGACTACGGAAGCTTCAAGGATTCCGGGGTGGAGAAGATCATCGACTTCCTCCGCAGCGTGCTGCCCCGCTTCGAGAAAACGATGCACTTCCTAGGCAACCAGCTTATCACGTTCCGAGAGCGTGAAGCTGAGGTGGAGACCTACGTTGTAGCCTATCACGTTATCCCCTCGGAGAGCGGGCGAAAGCTCCTGGTGGTCGGCGCGCGCTACCTGGACAGGATGGTGCCAGTGGACGGGCGCTGGGTCGTCCAACACCGCGTCGAAGCCTTCGACTGGCGTCAGACAAGCGCGTTGTAGACTCGTCAAACCATGGGTCCAACCCACAGCTTGCTAAAGAGAGGAACAATGGCCGAGGTAGCAGCAACGGGAGGGGGTTTGGAGGAAGGCCATTCATTGGTCACGCAAAGGGCTGCTTCCCACCAGGTCGGCAACCGGCATATCCCCCTGGAGGGCTGCTTCAACTTCCGCGATATCGGTGGCATCCCGACGCTCGACGGGCGCCATGTCCGTCGCCAACTGCTTTACAGAAGCGATTCCGTCCATCATCTCACCGGAAGCGACGCGCAAAGGCTGGCACCGCTGGGGATCCGGACGATCCTTGATCTCAGGGGCAAGAAAGAGGCCAAAACCCAGGGGCTAGGGCCAATGGGCGACAACGGCGCGCGGCACATACACGTGCCGCTCATGCCCTCTAACAAAGACCCGCTGCAAATAGGAGAGGCATCAGACTGCATCGATCTGGGGACGTTCTACTACCGGATGCTGGCCCGTTGCGGCCCGAGCATACGGACGGTAATGACCACGCTGGCCGACCGGAGCAGCTACGCCACAGTAATACAGTGCGTCCTCGGCAAAGACCGCACGGGCATCGCAACGGCGGTGGTTCTCCGGAGCCTTGGCGTTCCCGACCGCTCGATTATCGAGGACTATGCCTTGAGCGGAGACCTCGTCGCGCCGCTCACCGAGACCATGCTGGCAGAGCCAGCTTACAAGAGGCTGGACGACCAACTCTCAGGGGCCTTGATGACCTCACCGTCGCAGGCCATGGAGACGTTTCTGCAGCGTTTGGATGACCAGTACGGTTCGGTGTATGGCTACCTGGCAACCATCGGCGTAGGTCTGGACACGCTAGATGATGTGCGTCGCTGCCTCCTGGAGTAGCGACTAGAAGGAGCAATCACTTCCAGGGCGTTCCCGGCACAAGCGGATGGCCGCGTCCCTCGGTGTCCCACTCATCCGATGGATACGGCCCGGCGTAGCCGCCGCGCGTGGCGGTGAGTCCGCCGTCAACCGGCAGCACCACACCTGTCACGAACTTGGAGGCATCGGACGCCAGGAAGACAATCGGGCCGACCAGGTCATCCGGTTCGCCGATACGTCTCGCCGGATGGCGTCCCGCCAGCATCGGCAGCACACCGCTCTCCTGCATCGCGTCGTGCGCCATCTCAGAATCGAAGAAGGTCGGCGCGAGCGCATTTACACGCACCCCACGGTCCGCCCATTCGCTGGCCAGCATCTGGGTCAGGTTGTGCACGCCACCCTTGGAGGCGAAGTAGCCGGGCACCGGGCCTCCCGAGAAGCCGCCCATGCCCAGGATCGACCCGATGTTGATGATGCTGCCTCTCCCCTGGCGGAGCATGTATTGCGACGCCGCGTGGCAGCAGTAGAAGAGGCCGATGAGGTTCGTGTTCACGATCCTCACGAACGTCTCAACGTCCTGGTGCTCCGTGCGCCATCCCCGAACATCGGAGATGCCAGCGTTGTTCACCAGAACATCGATGGCGCCGAACTCCTCCCACGTCCGCTTCATCAGGCGCTTCACGTCCTCGGAGTCCGTGACGTCACACCTGAGCGTGAGGCATCTCCTCCCCTTCGACTCAATCAGCTTCTTCGTGTCCTGCAAGCGGTCTTCGCTGCGAGCAGCGGCCACGATGTCGGCGCCGGCGTCCGCCAACGCGCTCGCGAAGATAACCCCGAGCCCGTAGCTGCCTCCGGTCACGATCGCGACCTTCCCCTTCAGCGAAAAGATACTATCCATCATTTCTCCACAAACCCCGACGGTTTAGTAGCCTATCCCCGGCCCACCATGCCGCCCTCCATCGCGAAGAAGCCAGCCATATCGCGCTCGATGCGTAGCTGGACGTAGGCCCGGGCCCGCTCCAGCAACGTTGACGCTCCATCGACGCCCTCTCCAACAAGCTCGTTGAGGTGGCCCATCGCCTCCGTAAATGCCGTGCTCAGGTCCCTGTAGGCCGTGTTTATCTCGTGGGATGAAGGGACCGTCGGAAACTCCGGTATGCCGCGAGCCCGTTCGGCCAGCCTCAGGAGCGCCGTTGCCGGCTGGGACGGTGTCTCTGCGAAAGCTTCGGCCGCTTCTTGGAGAAGCCGCCGCATGCGGTTGCATTCGTCGGCCATCCATTGCTGTTCAACCTGGATGCGCTTCTCCACCGAGGAGAGCATGGTCTGGATCATGAGCAAGGTGACACGGGCGCGGTCTGTCTGGAGCTC
>JACQUE010000018.1 GCA_016210425.1 Chloroflexota bacterium
GAGACGATGCCGTTGAGCTCGCAGTAGGCGATGCAGTCCTTCGACCCGATGGGACCGGGCACCGCCGCTTCAGCCGAGGAGCCGAGGAAGCCGGGGCGTCCCGCCGTTGCGACGCCGACCAAGGCTGCAATAATGAGGAGCATTGTCAGGGCTGATAGCAACATCTTTTTCATGATGGTCGCCTCCTCTCGACAGACTGCTGCTTTAGCTGCTTGGAACGTTAGCGCCACCACCACCACGCGCTGCCCATAGCGGTGGCCGCTAACGGCAGGGCCACGAGGGCTATCGTCAGGATGCGCTCTTTGCCCCGCATAAGCTTCGCTTTCATAGTTATCACCTCCTCTCGTTCTGTCTGATCGGCCAGGTTGCGGTGTCTCACCAGCCGTCGCTGAAGTCGTAGTAGCCGGAAGACGAGTCGTAGCCGTCGTAGTAGCCGGCGTAAGGGTCGTAGCCTCCGGAGCCGGTGCCGTCACCGTAGTAACCAGCGGAGGAGTCATACCCATCGTAGTAGCCGTAGTAGGAGTCGTAGCCACCGCTGGGCGCAGAGGTGCCGGTGTCGTGCCAGCTCCAGTTGCTGCTGCCCAGGGTAGAGCCGAAGGCTCCCCAGCCGCTGTTGACGTCGATGACCTTCGGCATGGGCAATACGACGCTGGAGGGAACGGACGGCGTCAGACCCGCCTGCACCATGCCATCGTAGAGGCCCTGGTTGTAGCCGAACTGGTACCCTACCAGAAACTCTCGTCCGCAGCCCACAGAGGCATAGTAGAAGGCGTAGCCGCCGCTGCCGCCGAAGTTGTAGGCGTCCCGCCGTCCGTGTCCGGAACGCCTCGCTGGAAGCCCTCGTCATAGCCGCCACAGGCGCCCGAGGCGTAAACGGGTTGATTCGGGATGCCCGGCGTGACCAGCGAGGCTGCCATAGACCTGCCGCTGAAGGCGCCCATCAGGGCCAGCGCCAGCACACCTCCTAGCATTGTCCTTGCCAGTGTTTTGACTGCCCTACTCATTGGTCGTACCTCCCTTTTGTTCTCTGCCCCCATGCTAGTGCTTCCCCACCGGCCGCTCCTATTAAGGCCCTCACACTTTCGCTGTGAGCTTGGTCACGCTTAAGGGAAAGGGGGCCGAGCGCCGGGTTCAGCGTTCCTCCGAGCCATCTCCCGCTAACGCTGGAGAGGTCGGTTTCACGGCGGCGGCGCTGGCCCGGCGCCGGAGCAGGGCCCGCACGGCCAGGGCCATCCCGATAGCCAGCGCCACGTCCGCCGGGTTGAAGATGGGCCCGTGCCCCAGGTCGATGAAGTCGGTGACGCCCCCGTAGAGGAGGCGGTCCGCCAGGTTCGCCAGAGCCCCGCCGACTTGGAGGCCCACCGCCAGGGGTGCCTTCCAGCCGGCCAGCCCGAGCCTGCGGCCGTAGAGGGGGACCAAGAGGATACCCAGGGCCGCCAGCAGTAGCCACAGCCATAGCCCCTGGAGGAAGCCGAAGGCGCTGCCCGCGTTCTCCACCCGCACGAAGCCCAGAGGCCCCGCCAGGTCCAGCCGGTCGCAGCCGCTGACGGGAGGCGCCGGGCAGAGGGCCAGGCTCTGGCGGACGTAGGCCTTCAGCGCCTGGTCCACGGCGATGGCCAGGGCCGCTACGGTTGTTGATCTCAGGGCCAGAGCCTTGGTCCTCATAGCCGCCCTCCCGATCTTGCCTTGCTTAGTTACCGGTAGTAGTACCACGCGCTCCCGCCCCAGGCCACCAGGATGGGCAGCGCCACCAGCGCCGCCAGCAGGACTTGCTCTTTGATCTGCGTCAGCTTCGTCTTCATGGTTTCTCCTCCTTTTTTCGTGGACTTTTAGCGCCACAACGTATATGGCGCGCCCGTGGCTACGGCCACCAGGATGGGCAGCGCCGCCAGCGCCGCCAGCAGGACTTGCTCTTTCATCTGCGAGAACCTTGCCTTCATTGTCGTGTGCCTCCTTTCTTTGTTCTGGACGCATCGTACCGCTTGCGGCTTGCCCGCACCTATTAAGCCGCTCACACCCTGGCTGTGAACTTGATCACACCTTTGACACATGGGCCGTAAGGTATATACTTGGAGCCGAAAAGCGGCCGCCTTTCCCTTTTGGAAAGGGCCGGGGACCTAGGGAAGCGGACATGAGAAGCCCACCCGTGCTGGCGCAGGTACCTCTCTTTACGGGCCTAGCAGAGGCGGAGCTGGAAGCCCTGGCGTCATCGCTGCGCCGTCGCAGCTACGCTAAAGGGGAGGTCATCTTTCACCAGGAGGACCCAGGCAGCGCCTGCTATATCGTGGAAACAGGCCGGGTCAAGATAGTCGCCGCCTCTGCCGATGGCAAACAGGTGGTCCTGGCGCTCCTGGGCCCGGGGGACCTCTTCGGGGAGATGGCCCTGCTGGACGGCGAGCCCCGCTCCGCCGACGCCGTTGTGGTCGAGGCCTGCCAGCTTCTGACGCTTCAGCGGGATGACTTTCTGGCCTTTCTTCGCTCCAACTGCGACGCGTCCTTGAAACTCATGGCGGCGCTGGCCCGTCGTCTGCGCCGCACCGATGAGTTTCTCCAGGACGCCGTCTTTCTTGACGTGTCGGGACGTCTGGCCAAGGCGCTGCTAGACCTGGGCGAGGGCCAGGGGCAGAAGATGCCCGACGGCAGCCTCGTCACTCCCCGGCTGACGCAGGGTGAGCTGGCGGCCCTGGTGGGCGCGACTCGCGAGAGCATCAACAAGTGGCTAGGCTACTACCGGGACCGGGGCCTGGTGCGCTACGAGGGCGGTAGGGTGACCATCCGCAAGCCGCAGGAGCTGCGTCGATACATCTACTGAAGGAGACGCACAGATGATGAAATGCAAGGTATGCGGGGTACCCTTCGGCTGGCCTTTGGTGGGATTGCTTCTGCGCTCCACTATGGGCATCCGGCCCTACAACAAGAACCCCAACCTCTGCAACCGCTGAGCGGAACTGGCTCCCCTGGGAGGGGAGAAAACGAACATAACGGTGCTCTTTGCCGACATC
>JACQUE010000109.1 GCA_016210425.1 Chloroflexota bacterium
CGGCCCAGGAGATAGCGATGCCGCGGGAAGGCCACAAACTTAGCCCGAATCGCATCGCCAATATCCGCTACTGGATTGAGGCAGGTGCCAAGAATAACTAGCAACCACAACCTAAGATGCATGCTCCAGCTTTAAGGAGAGTCTGGGGCCGGCTCGATTCGGGATGCTGGAAGGGAAGGGTGTACGTTGCGGTTACGAAGGGTGCTTTCCTGGATTCGCGCCTGGTCACTGAAGACTCAGATCATCGTTGCAGTCGTTCTCCTGGCCATAATTGGGGCCGTTTCATACGGCGGGCGCCAAGTCTACACCTACACCCAGGAAGACGCAGAATTCTGTCGTAGTTGCCACACTATGGAGAAGGCCTGGGACAGGTGGGAGACCAGCGAGCACCGGAACATCACCTGCCACAACTGCCACCAGCAAAGTCCTGTAAAAGGGATGGAGCTGGTGGTCAAGTATGTCGTGCAGCGCCCCGACGCCGTCTCCGAGCACGCCTTCGTCCCTGACTCAGCCTGCAAGAAGTGCCACGAGAGCGGCGATCCTAAGTGGATCCAGGTGGAGGAGACCGCGGGCCACCAGGTCCACGTCGGGGAGCAGCGTATCGCCTGCACTAAGTGCCACTCGGTAACCCTCCACCGCTTCGAGCCGCCGCAGAAGGTTTGCAGCCTTTGCCATGGGGAGAAGCGGGTCACTGTTCAGCCGATGGCGGAGTTCCACTGCACGAGTTGCCATAGCTATCTGACCGAGGAGCATGACCTTAAGCCGACGCGCAAGGAGTGCCTCGCCTGCCACTCCACGTTAGCACCAACCAAGGTGAACTGGCCGGCCGATGCTCCCATGCAGTTCGAGTGTGGGCAGTGCCACAAGCCGCACGCGGCGGTCAAGCCCATCGTCGACTGCCAGTCTTGCCATGAGGATGTGAAGAGCAAGGGGCTTCACTCATCGAAGATCCACGCGGCGGCCACTTGCACGACCTGTCACAAGCCTCACGAGTGGAAGGTGACGAAGCGCGACACCTGCGTGTCCTGCCACCAGGACCGGGTGGAGCACAACAAGGGCGCCAACTGCGCCACTTGCCACAGCTACAAGGGTGCGGAGCCAGGCGCTGCCCCCAAGCCAAGTGGGCAGGCGACCCCCGTAGCTAGTCCCGCTGCCGGTCCGCCGACCATACCTCATACCATCAAAGACAGGGCCGATTGTCTGGCCTGCCACGAGAAAGGGCTTAGGAGCGCGCCCAAGTACCAAGAAGACCATGCCAACCGCACCAACGACTCGTGCCAGCTCTGCCATAAGCCCAGCTCCTGACCGGTCGAACCACTGCTAGAAAAGAAAGAGCCCGGTCGGACGGGCTCTCGCTTTCATGGAGCGCTAGGGTTTTGGAATGAACGGCCTCACTTTGGTGGCAAGTAATTCCATTGAATCGAGGATATCTTCAAGGCTGGTGCGGGGGAAGTCGAAGAGCATGTGGCGGACTCCTAGGTCGCCGTAGCGGCCGATTATCTCGGCGATACGCTCTGGCGGGCCCTGGATATGCCTCTCATCGCTGGCCTCCCCCTCTGTGAAGGCGATTGACGAGCTGATAGCGATGGCCGGTCTCTCTTTGCGCCCCTCGCGCTGCGTTAGCTCCTCGAGGTAGGCTTTGCGCCGTGCCACACGCTCTAGGCTGAGGTGCAGCGGCGACCAGACGTCGCCGTAGCGGACGGCACGCAGCATCGCCTCGCGGCTGTTGCCGCCGATCCAGATAGGGGGCCGGGGTTGCTGCAGGGGTCTTGGAGCGAACTTGATCCCCGAGAAGCTGTGAAAGTGTCCCTGGAAGGAAGGCTCCCGGTGCGCCCAGAGCTCTGTGATAATGCGCAGGTACTCGTCGGTCATAGCCCCACGCTTTCGGACGGGCACACCGAGGGCCTCGAACTCGCCCTCCATCCAGCCGGCTGCCGTGCCGAAAATGAGCCTGCCGCCCGAGAGGCAATCGACGGTGGCGAGCTCCATCGCCAGGATGATAGGGTGGCGATAGGGGAGGACGAGGACGCTGGTGCCGAGGCGGACTTTGCGGGTGACTCCGGCCAGATAAGCCAGGACCGAGAGGGCCTCGTAGAACCAATCGCGGGCGGGAGAAGTATCGGAGATGGGGACGGCTACATGATCGCCTACCCAGACAGCATCGAACTCCAGCTCATCGGCCCGCTTCGCCACTGCCAGGATGCTTTCCGGCGAGGAAAGAGTCCCCCAATTGGGAATGCGTATCCCTATCTCCAAGTGTGCTCCTCCTTGGACTAACTCCAGCCATTCTACCATACGATCTAACGAAAGTAGAATCCTGGGATGTCACACGGATACACTTTAGGTAATCGCCGGTGATAGATATGGTATGTTTGTGTTGCGCTGTTGTTAGTGCTATACTCAGGTCAATGTGGGAAGCTGCGCCGGATGGCGTGTTAGGGCAGGCTGGAGGACGGAGTGGCCATCAGGAGACTCCTTCGCGAGGTGGCCCTGATCGCTGGGGTGATGCTCCTGTACCAGTACGGGAGGATCGGGCTGGGAGACAGGGCCGTTCCCGCCTTCTACCATGCCTCCGATATCATGAAGCTGGAGAAGGAGATGGGGATCTTCATTGAGAAACAGGTCCAGGATCTCTTTCTGCGGAGCGACCTGCTGATAACCCTCGCTAATGGCGTGTATACTTTCTTCTACTACCCGGTCCTAGCGGTGGCTGCGATCTGGCTCTATGTGAA
>JACQUE010000115.1 GCA_016210425.1 Chloroflexota bacterium
ACCTCGGCCGGCTTCTGCACAGCGCCGTTACCGAGGTCCATCTCGGCACAGGTGCGGTCATCAAGCTGCTGGCCTTTCAGGACTGGAGCCCAAACGTCTATAGCTTCACGACCCAGCGTATCGATATGGGCCGAGACAGCTCCGTTGAGATGCTCAACGTGGCCCTCGGTGGGCACCTAACCAAGGGCGCAACCGACGTGGTGCTGTCGGGCTCAGGCGCCAGGGCTCGGGTGCTGGGGCTGTGTTTCGGCGACGGCGAGCAGCAGTTCGACCACAGCACCCTCCAGGACCACCAGTCGCCGGACACAACGAGCGATCTGCTCTACAAAGGGGCGCTGAAGGAGCGCGCTCGCTCCGTCTTCACCGGCCTCGTCCGCGTGCATAAAGTAGCTCAGCGCACCGACGCCTTTCTAACAAGGCGGGACCTGCTGTTGGGAGCGGAATCGAAGGCGGACTCACTGCCCATCCTGGAGATCGAGGCCAACGACGTGCGTTGCTCCCATGCTGCAGCCGTGGGCCAGGTCGATGAGGAGCAGACCTTTTACCTGACTAGCCGAGGGCTGGAGCCTGGCGATGCGGAGAAGCTGATTGTTATGGGGTTCTTCGAAGATCTGCTCAATAGGGCGGGCTTCGCGCCGCTGCGCGAGCAGATCAAGCGCTCGATTGAGCGCAAGCTAGAGAGAGGTTCTGCACCGGCTTCTCCGGTGAGCAGCTAATATGACTAACTACGTGACCGTAGCTAGAGTAGGCGATGTGGCGAGGGGCGATACCAAAGGCATCGCCCTCGGTGGCAAGAGGATGCTGCTCTGCAACGTCGAGGGCAGCTACTTCGCCGTAGACGATGTCTGCACGCACGATGGAGGGCCCCTGGGCCAGGGGCGTCTCTTTGGCCACGCCATCGAGTGCCCCAGGCATGGGGCACGCTTCGACGTGAGGACAGGGCGGGTCCTGGCTTTGCCCGCCGTGGTCCCGATCAAGAGCTATTCCGTTCGAATCGAAGGCACCGACATACAGGTTTCCGTAGGCACCTAATTCCCACGTGGCCAATAGCGCCAGTTAGGAAGCTGAAATGAAGCTCGACTTCCAGGATATAAGGAAGGATTTCCCAATCCTTTCCCGCACCGTTCACGGTAAGCCCCTAGTCTATCTTGACAGCGCCGCAACTTCACAGAAGCCCAGGGCGGTCATCAAGGCGTTGGTGCGCTATTATGAGACTCTCAACGCCAACGTCCACCGCAGCGTGCACAGGCTGGGAGAGGAGGCGACCGAGGCCTATGAGGAGGCCCGGCGCAAGATCGCGGCCTTCGTGAGGGCAGAGAGCCCCACCAACATCATCTTCACCAGGAACGCCACCGAGGCTATCAACCTCGTGGCCTACTCCTGGGGCCGCAGCAACGTCGGCCCCGGCGATGAGATACTGCTGACGGGCATGGAGCACCACAGCAACCTGGTGCCCTGGCAGCAGGTTGCTCGGGAGAAGGGGGCAACGCTACGCTTTATCGGGGTGAAGGAGGATGGGACCCTTGCCCTCGAGGAGCTGGACTCGCTGATCACCCGCCGCACGAAGATCGTCGCTTGCGTCCACGTCTCCAACGTCCTGGGCACCATCAACCCTGTGGCCCAAATAGCAAAGGCCGCGCATGCCGTGGGCGCCATCGTACTCATCGACGGGGCGCAGAGCGTCCCCCATATGCCTGTTGACGTAGCTGAGCTAGGCTGCGACTTCCTCGCTTTCTCCGGCCACAAGATGCTGGGGCCGACCGGCATCGGAGCCCTTTACGCCAGAACCGAGCTACAGGAGCGCATGGAGCCGTTCATGTTCGGCGGCGAGATGGTCAGCCAGGTGTGGAGCGACCACGCCACCTGGAACGAGCTGCCCATGAAGTTTGAGGCCGGTACGCCCAGCATAGGGGACGCCATAGCCCTTGGAGCGGCTGTCGACTACCTCCAGGCCCTCGGCATGGAGAATGTCCGCCGGCACGAGAAGGATCTCACGCGGTATGCGTTAGATACTCTGAGCACTTTGGAGGGTATGACTCTCTACGGGCCGAAGGACGTGGAGATACGCGGTGGAGCCGTGGCTTTCAACTTTGCCGGCATCCATCCTCACGACCTAGCGACGCTCTTAGACCAGCAGGGCATCGCAATAAGGGCCGGCAACCACTGCGTTCAGCCACTCATGCGTCAGCTCGAGGTCAGCGCTACAGCCCGCGCCAGCTTCTACATATATAACACTCGCGAAGAGATAGACGTTTTAGCCGATGCTTTAGGCATTGCAGCGAGGTATTTTAGTGGCGTCATTCGAACAACTGGATGACCTCTATAAAGAGATAATCCTCGACCACTACCGCAACCCGCGCAACCGGCGCAGCATCGAGAGCCCCGACGCCGCGTGGGAGGGCGCCAATCCCCTCTGCGGCGACGAGGTGGCCATCCAGCTTTCGATCAACGGGGACAGCATCGAAGACATCGCCTTTCAGGGGCAGGGCTGCGCCATCAGCCAGGCCTCCAGCTCTATGCTAACGGACAGCTTGAAGGGCAAGCGCATCGACGAGGCCAAGGCCCTTGCTATCGCCTTCAAGGAGATGATGCAGGGCAAGGACGCCGTCGACTTTGACGAGTACGGCGACCTGGAGGCCCTGACCGGCGTCATGCAGTTCCCTGTGCGCGTCAAGTGCGCGACGCTGGCCTGGAACGTGCTGGAGCAGACGCTTAAGGAGTACGAGGC
>JACQUE010000118.1 GCA_016210425.1 Chloroflexota bacterium
GTCGCAGATGAGTTGCCCTGGCCTCTTATCTCAGTGTCTGCGGTCACTCGCGACGGGCTTCCAGATTTGGAACGGCAAATGCGGCTCGCCGTCTTCCAGGGGGTAGCCCCCGCTTCCGATGCGCCCCTGGTAACAAACCCCCGGCATAAGAATGCCCTGTTGCGAGCCGAGAGGCACCTGACGGCTGCGGAGGCTGGTGTGGCCTCGGGAGCGCCGCCAGAGCTAGTGGCGGTGGACCTTACGGCTACTATCGGCGCCCTGGGCGAGATAACAGGAGAGACGGTGACGGAGGAGCTGCTGGAGACTATCTTCTCCCGATTTTGTATCGGGAAGTAAAAAGTTTATTGCCAGCAACAGGTCGCCTTTGATAGAATGACACCAAGCTGACCGACTGGCCAGAGGTAAGGAATTGGTAAGCAGCCCTGTACTGGTGTTGAACCAGAACTATCAGCCTCTAAACGTCTGCACGACGCGCCGCGCTGTTGTCCTCTTAGACCGCGGCAAGGCGGAGGTGCTGGAACATAACGGCGGCCACATACATACGCCCACCAGTATGCTCCCTATCCCCTCGGTAATCCGCCTCGTTTATATGATCAAGAGACCCCGCCCTGTAGTTAAGCTCACCCGCCGCGAGGTCTTTATCCGCGACAACTATATGTGCCAGTACTGCGGCAAAGAGACCAAGGACCTCACGCTGGACCACGTCGTGCCCAGGCATCGGGGTGGGCCCCATGTCTGGGAGAATCTGGTGAGCGCCTGCAAGCCGTGCAACCACCGGAAGGCGGGCCGGACGCCGGCGGAGGCCAAGATGAAGCTGTTTCGACTGCCGGAGGCGCCCCGCAGCGCCGGCTTCTACATCTTCTACCAGTACCTGCAGACGCAGTATGAGTGGCAGAAGTTTATTCCGGAGTGGGAGCGAGCGCAGGGCTGGGCTTAAGAAACTTCAGGAAACCAAAAGGCCGCGCCTCTTGGCGCGGCCTTTTCGCGCCCTCCGGCTACTTGGCGGTAAATCGAGGGTAGGAGCCGAGCACTTTCAACAGGGCCGTCTTAGGGCGGATGCTTTCGATGGCCTGGGCGATGAAGGCATCCGTCCGATGCCCCTCTAGGTCCACGAGGAAGAAATACTTGCCCAGCTCTGTCTTGGCGGGCCGCGACTCCACCTTGGCCAGGTTGATGCCCCGTACTGCGAACTCATGCAGCACCTCGCAGAGGACACCGGGCCGGTCGCTGGCGAAGGTGAAGCAGAGGGATGTCTTGTCAGCCCCCGTAGGCTCATTGTCGCTCTCTGCCAGGACAACGAAGCGGGTCTCGTTGGTGCTCTGGTCCTGGATGCCGCGGGCCAGGATTTCAGCTCCATAAAGCTCCGCCGCCCGCTGGGGAGCGATTGCGGCGCTTGGTGTGGCTGAGGCCATCGCCTCCTCCACTGCGGCGGCTGTGCTGAGAGCGGCCGCGACCTGCGCCTTGGGGAAGCAGCGTTCGATGAAGCGGCGGCACTGTCCCAGGGCCTGGGGGTGCGAGTAGATAGTCCGGATATCGCTGGCCTGGATGCCGGGCTTCACTACGAGGCAGTGGTCGATGGCCAGGACCAGCTCGCGGCGGATGACGAGGGTGGAGTCGTGGATGAGAAGGTCGAGTGTGCTTGTAACCGAGCCCTCGATGCTGTTCTCGATGGGGACGACTCCCTCTTCGGCCAAGCCGGCCTCCACAGCCGCTGCCACCGCCTCTACGGAGGCGAACGGCAGAAGCTGGGCCTCGGCGCTGTGAAGAAGGGCGGCCTGCTCGCTGAAGGTGCCGGCCGGCCCCAGATAAGCGACACGCCTCGCCATTGGAATCTCCTGGCTAGGTGTGGGTGAAGGCGACGCGCAGAGCTGGCTCGTTCTCCGGCTTCGTTACCGCTATCACCTCATCCCCCACTGCCAGCACTGTGTCGCCGCCGGGCACCTGGGCCCCTTTTGACTTGCTAATGATTAGGGCAAGGACAGAGTCGGATGGGAGCGGGATATCCCTGATGCGCCGTCCCACAACGGCCGAATCGGCCGGTATCTTCAGCTCCACTATCTCAAGGCCGATGCCCTTGAGTGTTAGCAGGTGGATCAGGGGGTGTGTGGGCAGCTCGTGCTCGATGTGAGCCAGGATCAGGTCTGTACTGCTGATGGTGGTCTCCACCCCAAGTATCTCGAAGATATTGGCGTTCTTCGGGTTGTTCACGCGGGCCACTGTTCGGGGTACCTGGAACTTGTGCTTCCCGACCTGGCACGCCACGAGGTTATCCTCATCGTGACCAGTCACGGCGATTAGCATATCGGCCCGGTTACAGCCGGCCTCGGCCAGCGTCCTTACCTCGCAGCCGTCACCTCGCAAGACGATGCTTCCCAGCTCCTCGGCAATGGTTTCGCACTTGCGGGCATCTTTCTCGATGACCAGGACCTCATGTCCCTCGGCCAGAAGGGTCTTGGTCAGGTAGTATCCGACCTTGCCCCCGCCGATTACGATTATGTACATGGCTTAGCCCTGTCTCTCAATGGCTTCTTTCATCATTCGGGCCCCGACGGTTGTCGGGCTTATGGTCTGAAGGCCCAGTGTGCGGTAGACCTCTTCGCGGATTGGATCGTAGATGCGGCAGATGACCTTCGGGATTTTAAAGATGTGTTTGGCGATCTGAGCAGCCATGATGTTCCGATTGTCGCCTTGAGTGGCAGCGACGAAGACATCCGCTTGCTCGATGCCTGCGTGCCGAAGGAAGTCCTGGTCCATGCCGTTGCCTAGCTCGGCAGACCCTGAGAAGGAATGGGGGAGCCGCCTGAAGCTGTAGGGGTCGGTGTCTACCACCGTTACGTGGTGTCCCTCCGCGTCCAGCATCTCGGCCAGTTGAGCACCGACTCTGCCACAGCCCATGATGATTATGTTCAACTTAGCCTGCTGCTTCCCGGCAAAGCCAGACCTGGCAGGGAGCATGTTTAAGTACGTAGGGGACGGTCTTCCCCAGTTCGAACTCGCCGAAACGCCGCTTATAGTCGATGCCCATAATGATGAGGTCCACGCCCCTTTCGCTGGCCTCGTCGACTATTGCCGGCCCGACCTCGCGGGCCTGGAGTAGCTCCGTCTCAACCGGGCAGTTATTCTCGCGGCCTATCCGCTCGGCCCGACTCAGCACCTCTTCCCCTCGGCGGAGCTCGGGCTCCAGCTCAGCATCTAGGGGGAGGGTGCGTTCCACTTCTATCACATGGATTATCCGGATCTTGCTTTTCCTGCTGCGAGCGAGGGTACAGGCCAGGGTAACAGCATCATCGCTGGCTTTGCCGCCCTTGGTGGGTACCAGGATCTCGCCTGCCATAAAGAAGTCCTCTTGTAGCTTCTTAGATTCTGCGCCCCGCAATTATATAGGCAAGGTAACTCCTGGGCAATAGGCAAAAGAGAGAAAGTGGCTAGGGGCCTTCGATGGTGATTTTGAGGATCTTGTCCTCCTGGGCTAGGCTGCCGACGACATCCATGCCCGTCACCACCTGGCCAAAGATGGTCTGCTTGCCATCCAAGGCGGGCATAGGCTGGCGGGCGATGATGAACTGACCACCGTTACTGGCATTGCCGGAAGAGAGCATGGAGATAGCACCGCGCCCATGCTTCACCCCGTTGTCCTCAAGAGGGATAGTGTAGCCA
>JACQUE010000119.1 GCA_016210425.1 Chloroflexota bacterium
GATATACTACCACGTATCGGAACGGCAGCCACGTCCGACCCTGATCGGCTTCAGCCGCCCCCATGAGCGCGCCTTCTTCGAGAAGCTAATCCAAGTGGAAGACATCGGCCCGATCAAGGCCGCGCGTGCCCTTACCCTCTCCATATCCACCATCGCCCGTGCCATTGAGGATGACGACGTGCGGACCTTGCGGCGGCTGGACGGCATCGGCGAGCGGACAGCTCACAAGATCGTGGCCACACTGCGGGGCCGCGTAGCGGCCGAGGCGTTGCTGAGAGACGAGGGGTTCGTCTCAGCAGCGCCACAATCCATCAAGACCGATGTGGCCGAAGAGACGGCGGAGGCATTGCAGCGCCTGGGCTACAGCCGGACCGAGGCGCGGGCCGCCATAGAGGCTGCATTGGAGCGTTGCCCTGGATTGCAGACAACGGAGGAACTGATACAGGAGGTCTTCCGAGGTCAGCGCGGCTAAGGGATCGTATTTTGCGACTTTCATCGACGATAGTGGCCTGATCCAGCGCTTTGACATATCAACGCTTTTCATGCTATCATATGAATACGTAGATAAGGCATCATTATTGCACTTCCGACATCTTCTACGAAGGTGTATCCGTAATAAAGGCGTTGAGGGTTTAACCCTTTCCTGAAGCGGCGGCTTTTGTAGGGTTTTGTCTGGTGCACCGCGGTGCACTTTTTTGTTTGGAAGCGGGTGACTCTTTATGTTTGGAGAGGTGTTTACTAGAGCGATCGGCGTTATTGGCCTGGGATTTTTTGGTTGGTGGATCGGTAAAACGGTTGGAGGCGGTGCGGCTGAGGGCGGACCTGTTGCGTGGATGGCTGGCCTCACGGCAGCGGGCGTGGTGATTGGCGGAGTTATCGGCCCTTACGCTCTTCTGCTGCCCTTCCGCTGGGCAAAGAGGGAGCTTAAGACGATCCCGGCGCCCGTTCTGCTGGGCGGCATGGCCGGGCTTGTGTTGGGGCTCGTTGTTGGTGGACTGTTGAGCCTGCCCTTGGGCAACCTGCCCGGCGTTTGGGGTAACGCCCTGCCTCTGATCGTCAGCCTGGCCTGTGGCGCTGTGGGTGTCACGGTAGTAGTCATGAGAGAGGGCGACCTATGGCAGGTCATCAGTCCCCACCTTGAGAGGGGGGAAGCCGTGAATCCTCCTCCTCAGGGAGGCAATGGCAGGGTGATACTGGATACCAGCGCCATCATCGATGGACGCATCGCCGACATCAGCGAAACAGGCTTTATCCCGGGGACGATCATTATCCCCAGGTTCGTGCTGGACGAGCTGCGGCACATCGCGGACTCGCCGGACGCCCTGCGGCGCAACCGCGGGCGACGAGGTCTGGAGATGCTGAACAAGCTGCAGAAGGAGTCGGACGTACCGATCCAGATCTCCGACATGGACTTCCCTGATGTACACGAGGTGGACGGCAAGCTGGTCCGCATGGGCCGGACCCTGCGGGCCCCCATCGTCACCAACGACTTCAACCTTAACCGGGTGGCAGAGTTGCAGGGAGTGCGAGTCCTGAACATCAACCAGCTTGCCAACGCGGTCAAGACGGTGGTCCTACCTGGTGAGGAGATGGCAGTGCGCATCATCCAGGAGGGCAAGGAGATTGGCCAGGGTGTGGGCTTCCTCGATGATGGTACAATGGTCGTCGTGGAGGGCGGCAGGCGTTACATCAACCATAACGTCAGCATCACCGTAACGCGAGTCTTGCAGACGGCGGCCGGGAGGATGATATTCGCCCAACCGAAGAACGGCAGCGCGAATGGGAGAGGCGACTAGCCAGGGGAAGGTCTCAGCCATAGTTGTAGCGGCTGGCTCAAGCCAGCGGATGGGCGGCATCGATAAGATCTTCGCCCCGCTGGCCGGTCGGCCGCTTATCGCCTGGTCGGTTGAGGCCTTCCAGCACTCCCCTCAGGTCCACCAGGTCGTTGTGGTGACGCAAGAGGCCGCTATCGGCCGGGTGCGTGGCCTCGTGGAGGAGCATGGTTGGAATAAGGTGACCGACGTGTGCGCGGGCGGCCGCCGGCGGCAGGAATCCGTGGCCAACGGCCTTGCCTGCCTCCGCGATTGCGCGTGGGTCGCTATCCATGACGGCGCCAGACCATGCGTCACCCAGGACATCATCGAGAGGGGCCTACTTGAGGCCCGCGAGACAGGAGCGGCCATCGCCGCCATGCCCGTCGCTGATACTATAAAGGTTGCCGGAGATGACGGCTGCATCCGGCGGACGCCCAGGAGGGCGCGCCTATGGGGCGCCCAGACACCGCAGATATTTCGCTACGATATCATCATGGCTGCCCATAGCCGACGCCTCCGAGGACTGGCAACGGATGACGCCTACCTTGTCGAGCGCCTTGGCCACCGGGTTAAGTTGTATCCAGGCGCGCCCAGCAACATAAAGGTGACCACGCCGGTTGATCTGGCCATCGCTGAAGCGCTGCTCAGGGAGGAGGGAAGGGCGTGATGTGGCGCGCCGGCATTATCGCTGGTAGGATGGCGCTATGAGAGTAGGTGTCGGCTACGATGTGCATGGCTTAGTAACCGGAAGGGGCCTAATCCTAGGAGGAGTGCGCATACCCTACAGCTTGGGCCTGGCCGGGCACAGCGATGCGGATGTCCTCATACATGCCATCATAGATGCTCTATTGGGGGCCGCCGCCTTGAAAGACATCGGCGCTCACTTCCCGCCCGGCGACCCGCAGTACGCAGGTATATCTAGCCTGGAGCTGCTGCGGCGGACTAAGGACGTGCTTGACGGCGAAGGCTGGCAGACCGAGAACGTCGATGCTACAATCGTCGCTGAACATCCAAAGCTGATGCCCTTTATCGATGATATGAGGGAGCATATTAGCGAAGCGTTGGGTGTGGAGAAGGGGCGCATAAGCGTGAAGGCCACCACCACTGAGGGGCTCGGCTTCGCAGGTCGCGGCGAGGGCATCGCAGCTCATGCCGTTGCCCTCATCGAAAGGGCCCGTGGCGGTTAGAGAGGCTCCTAAGCATGATCCCCAAGGTATTATATGAGCAAAGTAGCCGCTGGTCGCGTTTTCCAATGCCGGTAGTTGTAGGAGCCCTCTGACTTGCCGCTCTGGTCTAGCATAAAGAGAGACATCCGGGCCGCTCTGGAACGTGACCCGGCGGCAAGGGGCACCCTAGAAGTCATCCTCGCCTACCCGGGGTTTCACGCACGGCAATTTCACCGCTTCGCTCACACCCTCTACCGCTGGCATCTGCCGTTGCTGCCGCGCCTGGTCTCCCACTTTAGCCGCTTCCTCACAGGCATCGAGATCCACCCCGGTGCCAAGATCGGCGAAGGCCTGTTCATCGATCACGGCATGGGTGTGGTCATCGGCGAGACGGCGGAGATCGGCGACGACGTCACTATGTACCAGGGCGTGACCCTGGGCGGCACCAGCCGCCTCAGGACGAAGCGCCACCCTACCATCGGCAACAACGTGGTTATTGGGACCGGCGCTCGGCTGGTGGGGGCGATAACCGTGGGCGAGAATGTTAGAATTGGGGCTGGCTCTGTGGTCGTTACTAACGTTCCCAGCAATGCAACGGTAGTGGGGGTGCCGGGGCGAATAGTGGCCATCCACGATCCGAGCAATGAGACCGTTGAGCGGCTGCCCGACCCGGAGTGGGACATCCTGCAGACACTGCAGGAGCATGTTCGGCGTCTTGAGGAGAGGGTGGCGGCGCTAGAGGCGGAGAAGCAGCGCAGGCTTAGACAAAGGCCCTCGGATAATGCGTCCCCAAAGGAGACGGAATGAAGGTATTTAATACGCTGTCTCGGCAGAAGGAGGACTTCGTCGCCTTGGGCGAGGAAGTCAGGATGTACGTCTGCGGCCCCAACCTCTACGGCCCCTCCCACCTGGGCCATGCCATGAGCTACATCTTCTTCGACGTGGTGCGACGGTTCTTGGAGTACAGGGGCTACAGGGTGATGCACGTCCAAAACTTCACCGACATCGAGGACCGGATCATCGATGTGGCAGCCCAGGAGGGAGCCACTATCGAGGACCTTGCCGAGAAATACATCGCCAGGTTCTTCGCCGAGATGGATGCCCTGAACGTGCAACGGGCCCACTACTACCCCAGGGCCACGCAGGTTATCGACAAGATAATCGAGATCGTCCAGGGCCTTATCGCTAAGGGCTACGCATATGAGGTTGACGGAGACGTCTACTTCCGTGTGACAAAGAAGGATGACTACGGCAAACTCTCCGGGCGCTCCATCGACGAGATGCAGGCCGGGGCGCGCATCGAGATCGACTCGCGCAAGGAGCACCCGATGGACTTCACGTTATGGAAGGCTGCCAAGCCCGGCGAGCCGCAGTGGGACAGCCCCTGGGGGCCTGGCCGTCCCGGCTGGCACATCGAGTGCTCGGCCATGAGCATGAAAGCGCTCGGCGAGCAGTTCGATATTCACGGCGGTGGGCAGGACGTCGTCTTCCCTCACCATGAGAACGAGATCGCTCAATCGGAGGCGTTCACGGGCAAGGCGCCGGTGGTGAAGTACTGGCTGCACAACGGCCTCCTCCGCCCCAGCGAGGAC
>JACQUE010000120.1 GCA_016210425.1 Chloroflexota bacterium
ATCTACGATGGTACGATGTCCATGCCCTATTGCCCCAACGACAAGCGACACCTGCCGGACCGCTACGTCGAGGGCATCTGTCCTCACTGTGGCTTCAATGGCGCGCGAGGCGACCAGTGCGACAACTGCGGGCGCACCCTCAACCCGGAGGATCTGCTCCAGTGGCGCTGCCGCCTCTGCGGCACGACGCCTGTGCCCCAGGAAACACGCCATCTCTTCTTCAAGCTGAGCGCCTTCAACGACGAGCTGGCGAGCTGGGTGGAGAAGCAGGACCACTGGCGGTTGAACGTGCGCAACTTCACCCTGGGCATGCTTGCCGAGGGCCTTCGCGATAGGGCCATCACCCGAGACATCGACTGGGGCATATCCGTGCCGCTGGAAGGCTACGAGAGCAAGCGCATCTACGTCTGGTTCGAGGCCGTTATCGGCTACCTGTCGGCCAGCATCGAGTGGGCGCGTCGTCAGGGTCGGCCCGATACCTGGCGCGACTTCTGGACCGGCGGCTCGCGCAGCTACTACTTCCTGGGCAAGGATAACATCACCTTCCATACCATCATCTGGCCGGCGATGCTGATGGGCTACGGCGATCTCAGCCTGCCCTACGACGTGCCCGCGAATCAGTATCTGACTATGTCCGGCAGCAAGGTCAGCACTAGCCGCAACTGGGCCATCTGGCTGCCCGACTACCTGGAGCGCTACGACCCGGACCCGCTCCGCAACTACCTCTCGGCCAGCATGCCGGAGACGAGCGACAGCGACTTCAACTGGGAGTCCTTCTTCCAGCGCAACAACAATGAGCTGGTGGCCACCTATGGCAACCTGGCCCATCGCGTCCTAACCTTCACCTACCGCAACTTCGACGGCAAGGTGCCGGCGCGGGGCCAGCTTGACGAGCGGAGCAAAGATATCCTGGCCTTATGTGAGACCACCCTGGTCTCGGTTGGCCGGGAGATCGCCGCCTGTCATTTCCGAGAGTCCATTCGCTTGGCCATGTCTCTTGCGCAGGAGGCCAACCGCTACCTGGACGAGAAGGAGCCCTGGAAGGCTATCAAGCAGGACAGGGAGGCCGCCGGTACTTCGCTGAACGTGGCCATCGCAGCAATAAGCTGCCTCTGCACCGCCATGTGCCCCTTCTTGCCCTTCAGCTCCGAAAAGTTGTATGGTTTCCTCGGTTTCGATGGCAGCGTCGCCGGGGCTGGCTGGCGCTTCAACCCGCCTCTTGCGGGGCAGCAGTTGGAGCAGCCGACACCCCTCTTTAAGAAGCTGGACGAGAAGCTCCTGGAGGAGGAACTCAGGCGCCTTGGCTTGGCCTAGCCTGGCGGATTCCCATGCTCATCTTGATGATGAGGTGTTCGCGGCGGACATCGATGCCGTCATCGCCAGAGCGATGGATGCCGGGGTTGGCCTAATAGTTACAGTGGGCTCCGACCTGCCGTCCAGCGAACGAGGTGTTCGGTTAGCGGAGAGTTATCCGCAAGTCTATGCGGCGGTGGGCTTCCACCCCCACTTTGTTGATGGGTTGGGGCCGGCGGAGTTGCGAGAGTTGCGGAGGCTGGCGGCCGACCGGAAAGTTGCGGCCATAGGTGAGATTGGGCTGGACTTCTATCGAATGCACTCGCCGAAAGAGCGGCAGATAGTTGCCTTCCGAGAGCAACTCGATCTGGCGGCTGAGCTTGGCCTTCCGCCGCTTGTGCACTCGCGGGATGCCGAGGAGGAGACGTGGGTGATTATGTCGGAGTGGGCAAGCGCCCAGCATCGCGAAACGGAGTCGCTGGGTGTTATGCACTGCTTCAGCGGAGACGCAGACATGGCCCGGCGGTATGCCGATCTGCGATTTCTAGTCTCGATTGCCGGTAACGTGACCTTCCCCAAGGCCTCATCCGCCAGGCAGGTGGCCCGGGAGCTGCCCTTGAAATCGATGCTGATTGAAACCGATGCTCCGACATTAGCGCCGGTGCCCTATCGAGGCAAACGGAACGAGCCGGCCCATCTGAAGATAATCGCGGAGGCCGTAGCGGAGACCAGGGGCACTTCTTCGGAGGCTATCGCGGATGCCACACGAAACAATCTCATGAGGCTGTTGCACCCGCATGTTAGAGACCTCTAAACAGGAGGCCCAAGGGAGCCAGTTGGACATCTCAGAGATATACGAGCCGGTCATCAACGACCTGCGGCTGGTGGAGGAGAGCCTCAAACAGGCTACCGACGCCGATTTTCCCGGCCTCTCCAGCATCCTCCACCACATCCTGCGTCCCACGGGCAAACGTCTGCGTCCGGCCCTGACCCTCCTTGCCGGCAAGGTCCACGACTATAACCTGGATCTTCTGATCCCGATGGCGACCGGCGTTGAGCTGCTGCACACCGCCACTCTGGTCCACGACGACATGATCGACAACTCCCTGGTGCGGCGCGGTAGCCCGACCGTCAATCACCTATGGAACAACGGCGCGGCCGTCCTCGCAGGCGACTTCCTCTTTGCCAAGTCGGCGGACCTGGTGGCCTCCACCCGCAACGTCTATGTGATGCAGCTCTTCGCCCGCACCCTTATGACTATCTGCAGCGGCGAATTACGCCAGCAGTTCAGCGCCTTCGACTGGCGCCAGAGCCGGGAGCACTATTTCGCCAAGATCGCTCGCAAGACGGCCTCGTTATTCTCCATGGCAACGGAATCGGGGGCGACGTTGAGCGGCGCCGGCGAGACGACGGTTCAGAGTCTCAAGGAGTATGGCTACAACCTGGGAATGGCCTTCCAGATCGCCGACGACATCCTCGATTACACCGGCGACGAGGCCGAGTTGGGCAAGCCTGTCGGCAGCGACCTCCTACAAGGCACCCTGACCCTCCCTGGCATCATGCTTGTCGAGGCGCGCCCGGAGCAGAACCCCATTGAGAGGATGTTCGCCACGAAACAGGCCCAGCCGTACCTGGGGCAGGCCATCGAGATGATCAGGGAGTCCTCGATTATCAAGGATTCCTACGAGACGGCGGCCAGCTTCTGTGCCAAGGCCGTCGAGTGTATAGGAGATATTCCCGACGGTGTCTGGCGCAAACCATTCACCGCCCTTGCCGATTATGTGATTGAACGGCGGAGGTAGCCGTGCCGTGGTTGCAGAGGGGCGCCCTGTAGTGCTAGGCGCGATCCCCCCCTCCGCGTCCGATGCCGTTAGTGCTATCATATCGAACCTAGTGGACCCGCAGACCTGGGATAGCTTCGTCGCCTCATCCCCTCACGGCCATTTGCTGCAGAGCTTCGCCTGGGGTGTGCTTAAATCACGCTTCGGATGGCAGGCCGAGCGCATCCTCCACTCCCAGGGCGGTCGGATAACCGCCGCCCAGGTCCTCTACCGCAAGACCCCTATCGGCTCCTTCGCCTACATACCCCGCGGCCCCGTCGCCGATCTCGATGATCGGGGCGTTTTGTCTGACTTGCTGGCGGATGTCCATCGTCAGGCCCGGCGGAAGGGCGCCATCTTCCTGCGGATCGAGCCGGATCGGGCCGATCCGGGCCTTTTGCCGGCGCTTGGTTTTCAGGCTTCGGGACAGAGCACTCAGCCTCGGGCGACCGTTGTGGTGGACTTGAGGCCGGACCTAGAACAGGTCCAAGCCCAGCAGCACCCGAAGACGCGCTACAATACACGGCTGGCCACCAGGAAGGGCGTCCAGGTCAGAGAGGCGGGGCTGGACGACCTGCCGGTCTTCTACAGCCTGCTAGAGACCACTAGCGCCCGCGATCGCTTCGCTATCCACTCCTATGCCTACTACCAGGCGGCGCTCACCCTTTTGGGCGAAAATGCCCGTTTCTTCCTGGCCACGTTCCAGGGCGAGCCTCTTGCCGGCATCATCGTCGCCGCCTTCGGAGAGGATGCTACCTACCTCTACGGGGCCTCCGGCAACGCCCACCGCAACTTGATGCCCAACCACCTTCTGCAATGGCAGGCGATGTGCTGGGCGAAGAGGAGGGGCTGCGCTCGGTACGACCTTTGGGGCATACCGGAGGTTGCGCCGGACGAGAAGCCCCAGGACGCCGAGGCCGAGGACAAGGGTATGGCCGGGCTCTATCGCTTCAAGCGAGGCTTCGGCGGCCAGGTGCTTCACTACGCAGGTGGCTACGATTACGTGTACTCACCCCCCCGCTATATTCTTTGGCGCCAGGTATTACGCTGGATGCGCCGGTTCAAGGGAGGGCACGAGACATGACAGCACCAACCGTCGTTGCAGTCCTAAAACCAGAGCGATTAGTTGTCAGATTCATCGGCGAGGGCGAGCGTGAGGGCTGGAATGAGGCTGTGGCCAGCCTGCCGACGGGACACATGCTGCAGACCTACGAGTGGGGCGAACTTAAGGGGAGGCTGGGCTGGCAACCGATCAGGCTCCTTTTCGAGCGGGAGGTACGGCCCGTCGCGGCGGCCTGCGTCCTCAAGCGAAAGGTCCCTCTGGGGCCTTTTTCGATACTCTATGCACCGAAAGGCCCTGCTGTCGACCCGGCGGACGCCCAGGACCTGCGTTCGGTGCTCGATGCCCTGGCCGATCTTGCCAAGCGGGAGCGGGCCATCTTCCTCCGCATCGACCCCGATATTACCTGCGATGACTCGGTCTCCCAGAAGGCACTTGCGGAGGCGGGCTTTCGCCCGGCATTCGAGCAGGTGCAGTTCAAGAACACGATGGTTATCGGCCTCACGCGGCCTGAGGAGGAGCTGCGCCGTCGACTGAGCAAGAGCACCCGCTACCAGACTAACGTCGCTGTTCGCAGCGGGGTAACGGTTTCGGAAGGTAGCAACGTGGATTTGCCCCTCTTCTACGATATGTATCGTGAGACGGCTAAACGCGACGCCTTCATCATCCGCGGCTACGACTACTATGAGCCGGCTTGGAGACTGTTCCTGGAGCGACGGATGGCGCGGCTGTTCATGGCCTGGCACGACGGTCAGGCCCTGGCCGGCTGCCTCATCTTCCTGCACGGGACGAAGGCCTGGTACATGTATGGGGCCTCGCGCAGCGAGGGTCGGGAGGCTCGTCCCAGCCAGCTCCTCCACTGGCAGGTCATGCTTAGCCTGAAAGAGCAAGGCATTGCCAATTATGACCTCTGGGGCTTGCCCAATGTCATGAGGGAGGACCATCCTATGTGGGGGCTCGTCCAGTTCAAACGAGGCCTCGGCGGTGAGCTGCGGCAGTGGATCGGAGCCTACGACTACGTCGCGAATCCGAGTGGCTACTTCCTCTACAAGCAGGTGCTCCCCCGCTTCCTGGCCCTCTGGCGTCGCATGCTGAGGCTGCCGTCGGCCCCCGAAGAGAAAACGTAGGCCCGGTCTCCAAAAGGCCCCTCCTGAGCAAGGTACAGGGCATCTGTCTCCTGGTTGCTATGAAAAGGGTCGAAGGCGCCTTTGAAGTGACATGGCCGTGACCTTTCCCCCTTTTGTTCCCCCGTGTACGGAAGCCCAAACTAAGTCTGCATAGTTACCACGAGGGGAGCCACCCGCCTCCCCTCCTGTTCTTTGTGCGTCGGTTTCTGTCTGTCTTTTGCATCGTGTGCGAACCTTTGCCTTCGAGGAAGAAAACCATTATGACCGGATATTGACAGAATACGTAATTGCACTTAGGATCAGCGTAGTCAAGAAGGAACTCAAGAGGGGGTGGTTACCGGCCGCTGATTTGTATTGTCTCGAGGGATTGCTGTTGCAAGAGGCCGAGCCTCTCGTGTACCAGAGAACATCCGAAGGCGGATTTTGTAAGGAGGCGTTATGAGAACCAAACGGACGATGGCCGTTCTAGCTGTGTTTGTCCTGTTCGCCCTCTTGCTGGTCGCTTGCGGCAAGGAGGAGAAGAAAGCGTCTCCCACCGTGGCGCCACCTACCGCCGCCGCTGCTACCTCTGCAGCGACGAAGGCCCCCGCGGCAACGGCGGCCGCTACCGCGCCGGCAGCGGCCACAGCCGCCCCGACCACTGCTGCTGCGGCCGGAGAGATCAAGCTGCGGGGCATGGCCTCGGCGGCAGGCATGACTCCCAGCCGCAAGCTATCCGAGGAGATCCTGGCCAAGTATTGGTACGCCAAGCAGGAGTACGACTTCAACACGAAGCCTCGCTATGGCGGCATCGAGCAGTGGGTATTCAACACCAAGGTCAACCTGAGCCCACTGGACCCCGCTGCTGGCTGCATCCCTTGCACCATCTACTCCAGCCAGCTCCTCAACCATGGCGACAACCTCATGTCCGACGTCATGGGCGGCAAGCGGGACGACCTGCTGGAGATGACACCCGTGCCGGACCTGGCCAAGTCCTGGGCCTGGAAGGACGACCGCACCTTCGAGATGTAGCTCTACGATTACGTCTTCTGGCACAACATCCCGCCGGTGAACGGGCGCAAGTTCACGTCCGCCGACGCCAAGTTCATGCTGGACACGCTGCAGAAAGAGAGCGTCCATGGCAAGAACTACCTGGCCCCCATCGAGAGCGTCCAGACGCCTGACGACACAACGGTGGTAATCAAGCTTAGGGAGCTCATGCCGGACCTGCCCATCTACCTACTCTCTCCGGGTTGGGCGCGCGCCTTCCCGAAGGAGTGCTACGAGGAGAAGGACTGCCTGACCAACAAGGGAATAGGCACGGGCCCCTTCGTGCTCAAGGAGTTCAACCCGGGCACCAGTTTCAAGTTCGAGCGCTTCGACAAGTACTTCCGCAAGGACCGCTTCGGCCAGCAGATGCCCTATCTGGACGGCGTCGTGGTTCTGGACATGCCCGACCCTGCTACCCAGATAGCCGCCTTCCGTACGGGCCAGATCGACAACAGCTCCCAGGGCATCATCACCTCCGCCCAGTTTAAGGCGGTATTGGAGACCAACCCCAAGAGCCAGGTGGTGTTGTTCCCAGGGACTTGCGGCGGCGATACGGCCCTGTTCTTCAATATGGAGCAGAAGCCTTTTGACGATGCGCGAGTGCGCCAAGCCCTCTCCATGGCCATCAACCGCGAGGACATGTACATGACCGTCTTCCAGGGGCTGGCCATCAGCGACGTCTTCCTGCCGGAGACGTACCTGGGCTACGACATGGCGCCGGCCTGGGGCGACTGGCCGTGGAAGGGTAAGGAGTACTTGCAGTACAACCTAGAAGGGGCCAAGAAGCTCCTGTCGGATGCCGGGTACCCCAACGGCTTCAAGACCAAGCTCAACGGAACCTTCCCGGCGACGTGCAACCTGATGAACTGCCGCCCGGCCTGGGAGTATGTCCAGGCAGCTTTGAAGAAGGTGGGAGTGGAGGCTGAGTTCAACGTGATGCAAGGCCCCGAGTATAATACCGCCCGCCTGGGGCGCACCTGGGAGGGGATACTCGCCGGCATCAGCTTCCCCGGAAACTTCACTGGGGACGGCTATACCTATGGCAACCTGAATTCCAAGTCCTCACTCAATATATGGGGCCCTCGGGCCGGCCAGGACGCGCAACTGGACGATCTGACGCTCAAGCAGCGCCAGACCACGAACGTGGAGGACCGGCGCAAGCTCTGGAACCAGATCGTGGACCGTGTCTCCGAGCAACAGTACCAGGTTCAGCTCGGCATACCGCTGCACTTCCGTGTCTACCAGCCGTGGGTGAAGAACATGGGCGACCACAACTGTGGCTGGCGGACAGGCTGGAGCGCCCACGGCGCAGAAGAGGACTGGTTCTCGGACGACGCCCCTAAACGGAAGCTCTAGGATCTGAAATCGGCAAAGACTCTCGGGGGAGGCACGATGCCTCCCCCGACGTTTCTTGCTTATTTGAACACTCGATGGGGAAGAACTATAATCGATGTGGGCATGATGCCGCACGGAAGGTGGCGGGGGATGACCTGGCTTCGATGTCTCAGGCTCACCATTGTGGGCCTCGCCGTTCTAACGGCGATGGTTGCTTGGGCGCCAAGCCAGGCCGCGGCACCCAGGGTCGTGGTAGCGCACGTTAAGGGCGTCATCAACCCCGTGCAGGCGCATTTCGTCCAGCGCGCCATCGCCCAGGCTGAGAAGGCGCAAGCGCCGGCCATCATCCTCGAGCTTGATACACCTGGCGGCCTCGACTCATCCATGCGCTCCATCATTCAGCGCATCCTTAGCTCTCGAATCCCTGTTGTAGTCTACGTTGCGCCGCAGGGGGCTCGCGCAGCCTCTGCGGGCACCTTCATCACCATGTCCGCCGACGTTGCCGCTATGGCGCCCAATACCGCCATCGGCGCTGCTCACCCTGTTGGAGGGAGTGGTCAGGACATCGAGGGTACCCTCGGTGAGAAGGTGACTAACGACGCGGCTGCCTATATCAGGAGCCTCGCCACACAGCGTGGGCGCAACGCCGACTGGGCGGAGCGGGCCGTGCGCGAGAGCATCTCCGCTTCCGCCAGTGAAGCCCTCGACCTGCACGTAGTGGACGTGCTGGCGCCGGATGTGCCTTCATTGCTGGCGGAGCTTCAGGGGCGTGAGGTACAGCTCATCTCAGGGCCCGTGATCCTGAGCACTCAAGGCGCGGGAATCAAGTCGGTGAGAATGAACATCCCGGAGCGGGTGCTCTTTACTGTAAGTGACCCTGAGATCGCCTTCATCCTCCTCAGCCTGGGGCTCCTGGCCCTCTTCTTCGAGTTCGCCAGTCCGGGCGCGATTCTGCCCGGCGTCTTCGGAGGCATCGCCGTTCTGCTGGCGCTCTTTGCGCTCGGCACCCTGCCCATCAACTGGGCGGGGGTGCTCCTCATCGTCCTGGGCGTCATCCTATTCTTTGCGGAGGCTATGGCCCCCGGTTTCGGCGTGCTCGCCGCGGGAGGCGTCGTTGCTTTCATCTTCGGAGGGTTACTGCTTATCAGTACGAGCAACCCGCAGTTCCAGATATCGCGCTGGCTCATCTTTTCCTTGGCCGGCATCATGGCCCTTTTTTTCATGATGGTAGTTGGAGGCCTCGTTCGGGTCCGCCGCGCCCCCGCCGTCTCCGGTGTCGAGGCTCTCATTGGCCGTGAAGCCAGCGTGCGCACATCTCTTGAGCCGGAGGGTATGGTATTCTTAGAGGGAGAGCTGTGGCAAGCGCATATCGAGGAAGGGACCGCCCAGGTGGGCGACAGAGTCACGGTGACGCAGGCGAAGGGCCTGAAGCTCACCGTAAGACTCAAGGATCGGGGGCAGGAAAGGAGCGACTTGAATGGTAACTCAGGCACCGCCGTCAACTCCGCCGAGCATGGGAGCGGCTGAGCGGGTAATCCGTGCCCTCCTAACCGCCCTGGGCTGGCTCCTGGTCGTACCCTTCGCCCTCTACGCCATCCGCATAGTCCAGGAGTATGAGCGGGGCGTCATCTTCCGGCTGGGGCGACTCCAGGGCGCCAAAGGCCCCGGCCTCTTCCTCATCCTGCCCATCGTCGACCGCATCGTGAAGGTTGACCTGCGCGTCGTCACAATGGATGTGCCCGCCCAGGAGGCCATCACTCGGGACAACGTGACTGTCAAGGTGAACGCAGTCGTCTACTTTCGCGTCGTCAATCCGGAGAACGCGGTGGTGAAGGTACTGGACTACGTGCGGGCCACCTTCCAGATCGCTCAAACGACCCTCCGCAGCGTCCTGGGCCAGTCGGACTTGGATGAGCTCCTGTCGCACCGCGAGAAGCTCAACCAGCGCCTGCAGCAGATCATCGACGAGCAGACGGAGCCCTGGGGCATCAAGGTCAGCGTCGTGGAGATCAAAGACGTGGAGCTGCCGCAGTCGATGCAGCGGGCGATGGCCAAGCAGGCCGAGGCCGAGCGCGAGCGGCGTGCTAAGATCATCCACGCCGAAGGCGAGGCCCAGGCAGCCGTGCGCCTGGCCGAGGCAGGAGAGATCATCAACCGCCAGCCCGTCGCTATCCAGCTTCGCTACTTCCAGACCCTCACCGAAATAGCCACCGAAAAGACGAACACGATCATCTTTCCGCTTCCTGTGGAGCTGTTGCGCCCATTCCTGTCGCCACTCATGCCGCCAACGGGCAATACTCAGCCTCCCGAGCTGAAGGAGGGATAGTCGAAGAAAGGAGGTGCAGGTCTCGGCCGCCGGGTACCCCCGCAGGCGACCCTATGACCCGAAGAGCGGCAAGGCTAGCGACAGCCAAATCCTGAAGGAACGCCCTCGTTGCCCCCACCAGCGAGGGATCTGCAAGAACGAAGAGCGACGAAAGCGCTTGAGAGGACGAGCCATTTTACTCCGTTCCGTTGTGCTCGTGCGTTTGGGGCTCGTCCCGGTTCCTTAAGGAGGACGTAAGCAATGAAATCCGCTTGGAAAATGGCGCTAGCTGTCCTATTGCTAGGTTTGATTATCATGGCCTGTGACCAGAGACCTGCAGCGACACCGATACCCGGTTCCGATGTCGCTGTGGCCGCGGCGACTCCTCCAGCCGGAAACGTCACGGTCAAAGTCTACTTCTTTAATGGAGTGAACTTCAGCGCCGGCACCCCGCCCTTCGTTACGCCGGTCGAGCGGGATGTGGATGCCGTTGAGCCAATGATATCAGCCCTTAAGTCCCTCCTCCTCGGGCCGACGCCGGAGGAAGAGGCTCAAGGCCTTCGCTTAGTCGCCTCGGGCGCCACTGGAATCGCCGAAATCACCCTTCGCGATGGCATCGCCAGAGTCCGGCTGGCAGGCAACTGCGAGACGAATGGTTCGGTGTTCACCATCGCTCAGGAGATAATACCTACCGTGAAGCAGTTTCCAGGCGTGCAGTACGTCAAGATACTGAATGCCGCCGGGGAGACGGAGGACCCTGACGGGGCCTCAAACTCCATCCCGGTCTGCCTGGAGCCATAGATGGCGGGCACTAGCGGCGGCGCGTGGACATCGTCGGGCGGGCTGTCTTGGGCCCGCCCTCCGTTTCGGCTGGACGCGACTGGCGCTGTCTCTCAGATGGTCGACGACAATGCCGTCGACCGCTGGGAGGGCACGGGCCATCGATGGTATACTAGAGCAATCAGTAGCCAAGAGGAGGCAGCATGCGCAAGAATGTCACCAAGGCGAAGATCAAGGCTGGCGAGACGGTCTATGGCGTCTTCTGTAACCTGTATTCTCCGGCTGCGGTCGAGGTGCTGGGCGTGTTGGGATTCGATTTCGTCATTATCGATGCCGAGCATGGGCCTATGGACGTTCGCGCCTGCGAGGAGATGATCCGGGCGGCTGATGCGACCGGCGTCACGCCTATCGTACGTGTGGCCGTCAGCCTCCAGCAGAACATCCTCCGCCATCTGGACATCGGGGCCCTCGGCGTGCAGATGCCCATGATAAACACGAAGGCGGAGGCCGAGGCAGTGGTTGCCTCCGTGAAATATCCACCGGTGGGGAAGCGAGGTCTGGCCGCCGTTCGCGCCAACGACTATGGCTTCTCCGGCTCCCTCGGTGACTATGTGAAGATGGCAAACCAGGAGACGCTGGTTATCACGCACGTCGAGACGATGGAAGCTGTCGCCAACCTGCCGGCGATGCTGGAGGTGGAGGAGATCGACGTAATCTTCATCGGCCCGACGGACCTATCGTCCTCGATGGGTTATCCGGGCCAGCGCCAGCACCCCGATGTGCTGGCGATGATCGAGCGCCTGGGCAAGCAGATCCGGGCTGGCGGCAAGGCCGCCGGCACCATCGCTTCGGACCCGATGGGCATCGCCTGGGCGAAGGAGAAGGGCTTCCAGTACCTGGCCACTGGCATAACGACGCTCCTGGGCCAGGCCGGGCGCGATTACCTGAAGGCGTCGCGCGGGAGCTAACGCCGATGCTGGGAGAGGGCGTGCGATGAGAGTTGGTTTTGTTGGCCTGGGGAAGATGGGGCGTCCGATGGCTCTGAACCTGCTGAAGGCGGGGCATAGCCTTGTTGTCCACAACAGGAGCCGGGCTGTGGTGGACGAGCTGGCCGGGATAGGAGCGCAAGCGGCCTTTTCGCCCGCCGAAATGACCTCGCAGGTGGAGATGGTGCTTACATGTCTGCCGACTCCTCAGGCCGTAGAAGAGGTGTATCTAGGCCAGCAAGGGATAGTATTCGCAGCCAGGGACGGTCAAATGCTGGTTGACCACAGTACAGTCGGGCCCTCCACCAGCCGCAAGTTGGCTGGGGCAGCTTCCGCAAAGGGCGCAGTCTTTCTCGATGCGCCGGTCAGCGGCGGGCCGGCTGGCGCCCAGGCAGGCACTCTGACGGTGATGGTGGGCGGAGACGTGGTGGCTTTCGAGAGGGCACGGTCCGTCTTCGAGGCCTTCGGAAAGAATATACGGTATGTCGGCGGGCCAGGGGCCGGCAGCGTTGTCAAGCTAGCCAATCAGCTAATGGTGGCCATCAACATCGCGGGTGTGGCCGAGGCCATGGTCCTGGGGACGAAAGGTGGAGTCGACCCGGCGGTGATGTTTGAAGTCTTGAGCACGAGCTTCGGCGGAAGCGCCATGCTGAGCCGGGCGGTGCCGCTCTTCCTCGCGCGAAACTTCGTGCCGGGTACGCCCGTCAGCCTGATCCTGAAGGACCTCGGCCTGATAACTGCTCTCGGCGAAGAGGTTTCCGTGCGGCTGCTGATGGGACACGAGGCTCAGGATATCTTCTACGATGCGGCAACCTGTGGCCACGGAGAGCAGGACATGGCGGCAGTGGTGCTGCCTCTTGAGGGGATGGCGGGTACAAAAGTCGTTGCTAAAGGGCAGCCACCCGGGGCAAACTTAACATAACGTGTAGGAGGGCTCGATGAGGATAGTTAGGGTGCAGGTAGGGGGCGGGGCCGTGTACGGGGTTCTGGAGGGGGACACAGTCAAGGAGATCCGAGGCAGCATCTACGGCGGCTATCAGGTTACAGACAAGACGCATCGCCTGGCCGACGTGGAGCTGCTGGTGCCCTGCGAGCCCACGAAACTGCTGGCCATGGCCCGCAACTACCAGAGCCATGTGCGCCCGGCCCAGACCCCCACTAAGCCCGAGCTCTTCTTTAAGACCGTCTCGGCCCTGCTGCCCCACGAAGGCACGATCGTCATCCCGAAGGAGGCAGGCAAGGCCGACTACGAGGGCGAGCTGGTGGCCGTCATCGGCAAGCGGGCTAAGAACGTCTCGAAGGAGGAGGCGCTCAGCTACGTGCTGGGCTACACCTGCGGCAACGACGTGAGCGTCCGCGAGTGGCAGGACAATGACACGCAGTGGTGGCG
>JACQUE010000116.1 GCA_016210425.1 Chloroflexota bacterium
CACGGGCGCCACCGACAGCGCCGGCGCGCCGCGCAGCTACGCCTTCTGGGGCACCAAGACCTACGTGGAGGGCGCCGCCTACGCGGGCATCCTGCCCCTGCTGCTGGCGCTGGTCGCGCTTGTCTGGCGGCGCAACCGCTACACCTGGACCTTCGCCCTTTACGCCGTCTTCAGCCTGCTCCTGGCATTCGGAACGCCCCTCTACGCCATCTTCTTCTTCGGTGTGCCCGGCTTCAGCCAGCTCCACACCCCCTTCCGCTGGCTCTTCCCATACACGGTCTCCGTGGCGGTGCTGGCGGGGATCGGCGCATCAGTGGTGGCTGATGCCGCAAGCAGGACGGTGCAGCTTCGGAGGCTGGCCTGGCTTGGCGCGGCAGCGAGCGTCGCCGGCGGCGGGCTGCTCATTGTGCTCATCCTCAGCCGCGTGCTCTCCGGCCCGGCGCTACGCCTGGCCGACAAGCTGCGCGACCGCTCCCAAGACCTCTCGGCGGCCTTCGCAAGCGGCCGCATGATCTACTCCTACGAACTGCGCAACTTCCTCATATTTGCGCTGCTGTTGCTGGCTAGCGGCCTCCTGCTTTGGCTGGCCGGACGCCGCCTGCGCCCAACTTTTGCGCGGTCCCTGAAGGTCCTCATGGTAGGCATCGTCGTGGTCGACCTCTTCGTCCTGGGCGTGGGCTTCAACTCGACCACAAAGCCTGCACTTGCCGAGTTCACGCCGCCCTCGCTCCAGTTTCTGCAGCAAGACACATCCCTCTACCGCGTCGCATCCTTCGGCTACGACGACATCCTGTCGCCCAACACGGGCATGCTGGCCGGCCTGCAGGACGTGCGCGGCTATGACTCCATCATCCTGCGCCAGTACGCCGAGTTCTGGGGCGCGATGGAGGAGCCGCACGGCCTCCTCTACAACCGCATCTATAAGATCGTCCAGGAGAAGTCGCTGCGCTCGCCGCTGCTAAATCTAATGAATGTGAAGTATGTTCTGAGCAAGCAGCGCCTGGAACGGCCCAACTTGGAGGAGGTCTATCGCGGCGACGATCTATACATCTACCGCAACCGCGACGCCCTGCCGCGCGCCTTCGCCGTCTTCAGCGAGGCACGGCCCGCCACGGACACCGATGCCCTGACCATGTTGCGCGATCCCACATTCGACCCGACGCGACGTGTGATCATCCAGGGCGCCGCTGGCCTGCCGCCGCTGCCCGGAGGCATGCCAGCGCAGGCAGCGCAGGTCGAGGTGGAAAGCTATAAGCCCAACCAGGTCACGGTGCGGGCATCCATGCCCGCTGAGGGCTACCTCCTCCTCGCCGACACCTACTACCCCGGCTGGCGGGCCGAGGTCGATGGGAAGGCGGCATCCGTGCTGCGCGCCGACTACAACTTCCGCGCGGTGCGCTTAGCCGCCGGCGAGCACACGGTCACCCTCCGCTTCTCGCCCGACAGCTTCAAGCTGGGCCTCTACATGAGCATCCTCAGCCTAGTGCTAGTGCTCCTAATGCTTGGCTACGGCCTGTGGAGCCGCATCTGGCGCGAGAGCATGGAGGCCTCGGCGGTGCGGCGCATCGCCAAGAACTCGGTGACGCCGATGGCGGCCCAGATCACGGGCCGCATCCTCGACTTCGGCTTCGCCATATTCATGCTGCGCCTCCTGGGTCCCACCAACGCCGGCCGTTACGCCTTCGCCGTGTTCCTCATCGGCTACTTCCTAATCCTGACCGACTTCGGCCTGGGGACGCTCCTCACGCGCGAGGTCGCCCGCGACCGCTCCCAGGCCCGCCGCTACCTGGGCAACACCATCGTCATGCGCCTCTGGCTGTGCCTGGCCTCGGTGCCGATCATCCTGGCCCTCGTTGGCCTCTACTACTGGCGCTTCGACCTGACCTCCACGACGGCCTTCGCCATCCTGCTCTTTACTATTAGTCTGGTCCCCAGCGCCGTGTCCTCGGCTGTCAGCGCCATCTTCAACGCCTACGAGAAGATGGAGTTCCCGGCCGCCGTAGCCATCGTCACGACCGTGCTGCGCGTCTCGCTGGGTGTGGCGGTTCTCCTACTGGGTTGGGGCATCGTCGGGCTAGCGGGGGTCTCCGTCGTCGCCAGCACCGTCACCGCCGTTATCTTCCTTATTATTTTGGCCAAGAGCTTCTTCCGACCCAGCCTGGAGCTGGACCCGGGCTTCCAGCGGGAGATGGCGAAGGTGGCGGCGCCCCTCATGCTCAACAACTTCCTCAGCACCATCTTCTTCCGCGTCGACGTCATGCTCCTCAAGCCGATGCGCGGCGACGCCGCCACCGGCTACTACACGACGGCCTACAAGTTCATCGATGGGCTCAACATCATCCCGGCCTTCTTCACCCTGGCCATCTTCCCCATCATGTCGCGCCACGCCGAAGGATCAAGAGAGTCGCTGCTGTACACCTTTGAGCGTTCGCTCAAGGTCATGCTCATCGTCGCGCTGCCCATCACCGTCATCACGACCATCATCGCGGGCCAGATCATCCCCCTCTTCTTCGGCCAAGACTATGCACCCTCAGTACGGGCGCTCCAAATCCTCATCTGGTTCCTGCCCTTCAGTTATGTCAATAGCGTGACTCAGTACGCCCTCATCGCCGTCAACCAGCAGCGCTTCCTTACGGTCGCTTTCCTCATCGGTGTCGGCTTCAACATCGTGGCCAACCTGGTGGCGATCCCCCTCTGGGGATTCAACGGCGCGGCCGGCGCCACCATCGCCAGTGAGGTCGTGCTCATGATCCCCTTCTTCTACTCGGTGCGCCGGCACCTCGGCCCCCTGCCGCTCTTGTCCGTCGCTCAGCGCCCGGCGATCGCTGCCCTGGTAATGGGGGCCGTATTGCTCCCCCTGCGCGAGGTCAACTGGGTCCTGATATCGCTGCTGGGGCTTATCGTCTACGGCGGCGTCCTGCTGCTCCTGGGCACCTTCGACGAGGCGGACAGACGCCTACTGCGGGCGCTGCGGGCGCGGCAATAAGGAGCCACCTACTGCCATGGAACACGCGGTAGCTGACGAAGAGACTGCCCCAACGGCGCACGGCAGGGCTATATCCTCCTGGGCTTACCCTGTCGCCGTGGGCGTACTCCTGGTCCTGGCCTTCGCCATCCGCATCTACAGGCTAGAGTACCAGAGCATCTGGTGGGACGAGAGCTACACTATCCTCACCTCCAAGAAGGGCCTCGTCGACATTCTGGGCGACATAGGTATCTACGATGTACATCCGCCCCTTTTCCACTATGCCCTCCACTTCTGGATGATCTTAGCGGGTAGCAGCGAATTCGGGGCCCGATTCCTGTCAGTGGCTGGCGGCATGCTCCTGGTGGCCTTCGCTATACGGGCCGGCCAGACGATGGGCAATCGCGGCGTAGCTCTCGCAGCCGGCCTTCTGGCGGCGGTAATGCCGGCTTGGGTCGCATATAGCCAGGAAGTCCGCATGTACGCCTTCTCTATACCGCTGAGTCTCGGCTCTGCCTACGCGTTTTTCCTCTTGGTTCGGAACCTTCGGGCCGCTCCGGGCTCTGGTGAAAGGGAGGCCGGTTTCGCGCTGCCCTCAAGGCGGCTCTGGATTGGCTACGTAGCCGTCACCCTGCTGGCCGTTTACGCCGACTACTTCCCGATCTACGTCGTGCTTTTCGAGAACCTGTGGATGGTGAGCTTCTTGGTACTCTCTACGCGCCGCTTACCGCAGCAAAGGGGGCGCATTCTGCGCCTTGCGTTGACGTGGGCAGCGAGCCAGCTTGTCCTGCTGCTCCTATATTTGCCCTGGCTGGTGGCCGCCCTTCACTATGGGATCGGTACGCCACTGGTGAACCTGACCTATGCCAGCCCACCGTCTCCCCTTTCGCGGCTGGCGGGCATGTGGCAAGGCATGACTCTAGGGCGTGAGGGGCCCGCCGGCGAGAATGTCCTTCCCCTGGCGACGGTGGCAGCCGTCCTGCTGGTGGGACTCGTCGCGGCCTGGCTCAAGCGGAGACGACGAGACGTACGGCCTGGCATCGTAGCCTTCTTGGTATCGTACTTCCTAAGTGTCTGCGCCCTCTTCTTCGCCAGCCTCCAGATATGGCCTTTCTTTCATCCGCGTTACATCCTCATCGCTACCCCACCCTTGCTTTTGCTGCTTGCTATTTCGATCGAGCGGCTATGGCGGACCCAGGCCATCTTTGGCCTCACGGCCGGCGGCCTTGTCGTCTTTTTCCTGGCATCTGCCAGTCGGGGCTACCTCTTTGATCCCAATCTTGCAAAACAGGATGCCCGCGGCTTCGTCTCCTACCTGAATCGCGAGGTGACCAGCGACGATCTCGTGGTCTGGGCGACTCGCCATCCCTTCCCCTACTACTACCGAGGCCAGGCCCCGGCCGTGTGGCTCTCCACCAACCCCACCACAACACTACAGGAGCTGACAGAGCTGATAAGGGGACACAAGCGCATCTTCTGGTCGAGTTGGACGGATTTTCCGGAGGACCCTTGGGGCCTGGTTCCCTACCTGCTCGGCAGTTCCAGCACGCGGGTCGAGAAAATACAGTTTCGCGGCTACAGTGCTACACGCTATGACCTGCGCCCGGACGCAAGCTTGGCCCCCGTAGATCTCAAACCGACCTCCATCAACTTCGATAATAACGTCGTGCTCACGGGCATGGAGATAAGAAACGCTCCAGCAGTCGCCATATCGTCCTCCGAGCCCATTCGAGTGGCCATGCGCTGGCAGTCACTTGCTCCCATCAATAAGAGGTTCAAGTACTACATCTATCTTCGTGATGAGGAGCAGCATCTCCTGGGTCAGTATGATGGCCTGATCTTGGACGATAATCAGGGCACAACGGCCCAATGGCCGGTGGGAGACACGGGGTGGAGCTTCGCTGCCCTGCAGCCCTTTGCAGGCGCGCCGGTAGGGGACTACACCCTGGAGTTGGGCGTCTACGATGAGAAAAAGATGAAGCATCTGCCGGTCGTCGGGCTGACGACGCCGCCGGTCCTTGGCAAGATACGCCTCGAACGGCCGGCGACGCCACCCGCCATCGCCGATCTGG
>JACQUE010000113.1 GCA_016210425.1 Chloroflexota bacterium
GGCCGCCGCCGCACCGCCTCCAGTCCCTCTAAGACCTGGATGTCACGGGCTGTGTACTCATTGTTGCCCCTAGTGGGAGGCGTGGCTGTAGCAGAGGATGCGGGCTTGTCGGGCATGGCGCTCAAATCTCCAGCAAACTCGATGCAAGCGTTAGGACAGGCAAAGACAAAAGAAAACGTCCACCTGCCCCGTCCTGGCGCGGCGGACGCATCAGATCATCATAGGGCTCTGCTCAACTTGCATCAATGTTATTCTAGCACATTTGCCCTTCAGAAGCCAGGTTTCCTTGCGGCTCTCACGCTATTGTTCCCCGTTCCGGCCTTATGGTAGCATACTGGACTAGAAAGCCTCGTACCAATGTCCGCTACGCTATGTTCACACACCTCCACGTACACAGCGAATACAGCCTCCTGGATGGTATGTGCCGCATACCGGACCTGGTCCGGACGGCCAGGCATCTGGGGATGGATAGTCTCGCCCTTACGGACCACGGCGTCCTATACGGAGCCTTGGAGTTTTACACGGAGGCCAGGGAGGCCGGCGTCAAGCCTATCATCGGCTGCGAGATGTACGTGGCGCCGGGCAGCCGCCATGCCCGCAACGCCGGCGATAAATCTAACTACCACCTGACCCTCCTCTGCCGGAACGAGACCGGCTACCGCAACCTCCTGCAACTCGTGACAAAGGCCCATACGGAGGGCTTCTACTACAAGCCGCGCGTGGACAAGGAGCTCCTGGAGCAACACCACGAAGGCCTGGTCGCCCTCTCCGGCTGCCCCAGCGGCGAGGTGATGCGCCTTCTGAGAGATGGGCTGCGCGACGAGGCGGCGGCTTGCGCCGCCTGGCACAGGGACCTCTTCGGAGACTTCTACCTGGAGCTGCAGGACCACGGGAACCCCGAGTTCCAGCCTGCCTATCGAGAGTTGGTGGCCCTCGCTCGCCGAATGGACCTGCCCCTCGTCGCCACCAACGACACCCACTACCTGCGCCAGGAGGACGCCTCGGTTCAGGAGGTCCTCCTCTGCATCGGAACCAACTCGACGATGCTGGATGGCAAGCGCATGCGTATGGATAGCGACACCTACTACCTGCGCAGCGCCGAGGAGATGGCCGAGGTCTTCCGCGAGGTGCCCGATGCCCTCGTCAATACGCAGCGCATCGCCGAGATGTGCAACCTCCAACTTGAGTTCAACCGGCTACATCTGCCCGAGGTTGAGGTGCCCGATGGCCTTTCGCCCGACGAATACCTGCGCAGGCTGTGCCAGGATGGGCTGCACCGGCGCTACGAGAGGGTGACGCCGGAGATCGAGGAGCGCCTCAACTACGAGCTGAACGTCATCCGCGAGACGCAGTTCGCCAACTACATCCTAGTCGTTTGGGACATCATCAGCTTCGCTCGGCGGGCGGGCATCCTCTTCGGCGTGCGCGGCAGCGGGGCAGGCAGCATCGTCCTCTACTGCCTGGGAATCACCGAGCAGGACCCCCTGGCCCACCGGCTGGTGTTCGAGCGCTTCCTCAACATCGAGCGCCGCGAGATGCCCGACATCGACCTGGACTTCGCCGACGACCGCCGCGACGAGGTTATCGCCTACGTGGCCAACAAGTACGGTCGCGACCACGTTGCCCAGATCATCACCTTTGGGACTCTCGGGGCGCGCGCCGTCCTGCGTGATGTTGGCCGGGCGCTGGGCATGACCTACGCCGACGTCGACCGCGTTGTCCGCCTCGTCCCGATGGCTCCCCATATCACCATCGACCGCGCCCTTGAGGAGAGCCCGCAGCTCAAAGAGATGTACCTGATGGACCCGACGCTACGAGGCTTCATCGACAGGGCTAAGCGCCTGGAGGGGATCGCGCGCCACGCGAGCACACACGCCGCTGGCGTCGTCATCTCGCGGGAACCGCTGACTAACCACGTGCCGCTCCAGCGTTCCAGCAAGGGCGGCATGGAGGATGTCCTTACGACCCAGTTCGCCATGGGCCCCATCGCCAAGATCGGCCTGCTCAAAATGGACGTCCTCGGCCTCATCAACCTGACAATCCTGGGCAAGACGCGCGAGATCATCAAAGAAACGCGAGGCATCGACATTCAGCTCGATGCCATCCCAGAGGACGACGCGAAGGCCTATGGGCTCCTGGCCTCCGGTGAGACGACGGGCATCTTCCAGTTGGAGTCGGCGGGCATGCGCCGCTACATCAAGGATCTGCGTCCCAGCAGCCTCCACGACCTGGCCGCCATGGTCGCCCTCTACCGCCCCGGGCCGATGCAGCATATTCCTGAGTTCATTCGCAAGAAGCACGGCCAGGAGGCGATCCGCTACCTGCACCCGGCCGTAGCTGGCATTCTTGAGGAGACCTACGGAGTCATCGTCTACCAGGATCAGGTGCTGCTCATTGCCCAGGCCATCGGCGGCTACAGCCTGGGCCGCGCGGACATCCTGCGCCGCGCCATGGGTAAGAAGATACCCGAGGTAATGAAGGAGGAGCGGGCTCACTTCGTCGCCGGCGCCAAGGCTAAAGGGCACGCGGAGGAGCTGGCCGAGCAGATATTCGACCTCATGGAGCCCTTCGCCGGCTACGCCTTCAACAAGGCCCACGCCGTCTGCTATGCCAGCATCGCCTACCAGACGGCCTACTTCAAGGCCAACTTCTCCGTGGAGTACATGACGGCTGTCCTGATGATGTACGCCGGCACCCAGGAGAAGGTGAGCTCGGCGATGACCGAGTGCCGGCGCCTGGGCATCCCTGTACTGCCGCCTCATGTCAACTATAGCCGGGAAACGTTTGCGGTCGAGAGGCTGCAGGACGGCAACGACGCCATCCGCTTTGGCCTGGCCAACGTCAAGAACGTCGGCGAGGCGGCCATAAAGTCGGTGCTGGAGGCGAGGGAATCAGGAGGCATATTCACCTCCGTTGAGGACTTCTGCCGCCGCGTGGACCTGCGCGGCGTGAACAAGCGGGTGCTGGAGAGCCTGATAAAAGTCGGGGCTTTGGACTGCCTCGGTGAGAGGGGAGCCTTGCTGGCCGGACTCGACCGCGTGGTCGCCCTCTCGCAGCGGGAGCAGAAGCTGCGCGAGTCCGGCCAGGCCAGCATGTTCAACTTGTGGGGCGATGCCGCACCGACGCCGCTCCCCTCCCTCGACCTTGGGGCCGAGGCCGTGTCCTCAAAGGAGAGGCTGGGATGGGAGAAGGAGCTCCTGGGGGCATATATGTCGGAGCACCCCTTCGGCGCCGTGGCGGCAAGTGTCAAGGATGCGGGCGTCACCTTCTGCGGGCAGGTGGATGCCGAGATGGAAGGACAGACTGTTGTGGTAGCGGGCATGGTGGGCTCGACGCGGGTCGTGTACACCAGAGACAGGAAGCCCTTTATCGGTGCCGTGCTGGAGGACCTGGACGGCAGTCTGGAGGCAACGGCCTGGCCTGAGGTCTACCGCAATACGGAGGAGCTCTGGGTGGAGGGCAACGTGCTGCTGGTCGAGGGTAAGGTGCGCCTGCGCGATGACCGACCCCATCTCTATTGCGAGCGGGTGAGGCTCTACCAGCCTGAGGCACCGCTGGAGGCGGCTCCTGAGCCGCCCACCGAGGCTCCTAGCCACATCATCGATGTGGAGGGCGATCCGCCAGAGGAGATTCCTCCAGCTAGCGGCAACGGTAGCCGGAACGGCGGCCCACGGCGCGTCGTCGTCCGTATCGCCGAGACTGGAAACCCAGAGGGGGACCTGGCGCGCCTAATGGAGATCCGCAGGGTGCTGGACCGGCATCCTGGGGCCGATGGCGTGCGCATCCTCGTTTCGCAGGGAAGCGAGTCCGTGCCGCTGGACCTGCCCAACATATCGGCGGCGTACGGCCCGGAGCTGAGGCAGGAGTTGATGGGTCTTGTGGGGGAGTCGGGTAGCGTCTACCTGGCGGAGTAGCTCATGAAGTGGGTGGAGGTATCGACTGCGCCCGATCAGCTAACCGCCGAGATGTGGGTGGAGATACTTCGAAATGGCGGCGTCCCAGCAATGGTGAACCCCGAAGATTACGTTTCCTACCTCGGCGTCTCAGCTATGCCCTGCCGCGTCATGGTGCCGGAGAACCGCCTTCGCGAGGCGCAACTCCTGCTCACTCACTGACCCCCGCTCCAGTTCGAGGAGCAGCCCCTTCGTCTCCAGTCCATCTCGGAAGCCCCGCAGGTCGCCCTTGGCGCCGATTATTCGATGGCAGGGGATGATGATCGGGATGGGGTTGGCGCCCAGCGCCTGCCCGACGGCCCTTCGCGCCTGGGGCTTCCCGATCTCCGCAGCCAGCCACGAGTAGCTCCGTACCTCTCCATAAGGCACTTTGCGGGCGGCCTCCCAGACCGCGCGTTTGAAAGGGGCGGCTTCGCTGAGATCGACGCTATCTAGGAAAGCGATTGCTTCACCCTGAAAATAGGCTGCGAGGCGCTCCGGCAGGTCGCCGAAGGGGGCCTTGTCGCGCATTGGGGTGGCCACGCCGGCCAGGAGATCCTGCTCCGCGATGTCCCGGCTCTGCCTGGGGAGCGTCAGGCGCAGGAGGCCTCGCTCCGAAGCCAGAAGGCCTGCCCAGCCCATCGCCGTTGGCACCAACTCATGGAACAGCACGTCCCAGGCTCACCTCTTCCAGGGCAGTATCCGCCATAGCAGCCGGCTTCGCAACGCCTCCCATGCCTCTTTGAGCCCGCGCTCCTCCTCCGGGCTCGTGTCGCCCCTCGCGAAGCGGATCTTGGCGTAGCTTCCACCTATCTCTCCGATATCCCGGCTGCTATCCGGCAGCAGCGACGAAAGGGTTTGCGTATACTCCCGGGGTGTCTGGTGAGGCTTTGGGCCGATCCCCACGAACCCGGCCAGCCGACACATCTCCTCGTAGACCTGTACAGGGTAGCGCAAGCCGGAGAGGCTGCGTCGCCATATAAGGTAGGCAGCTAGGAGCAGGGCAGCCATTATGCCGGGGATCAGAAGGAGCCAGAGCCAGCCCTTGCCGCCACCCGCTCCTGAAGAGCTCTGATCACCCTCTTGGAGAGGGACATCTGGCTCGAAAGGCGGGAACATGTCCTCCAGGGGGCCCATGAGCTCCTCGTCCATGCCTTGCGCCAGTCCTTCTGCGTCGGTCAGCTCCGGCCTCTCGATTGGCGGATACTTCGGGTTCGGGTTGAACTCCACCCAACCGAAGCTTGGGAAAAACACCTCGGGCCAGGTGAGGGCGTGGTAGCTCTTAACGACGTAGAGGTTGCGCTCCTGATCGTATTCCCCGGTATAGTAGCCGGCGGCAAGGCGGGCTGGTATGCCTATCGAGCGGAGCATTACCACCATCGCCGAGGCATAGTAGTCGGCGTAGCCTTTTTGAGCGTCGAAGAGGAACCAATCGATGCCGTCGTGCTCGAAGGGCGGCGGCGAGATGCCTTTGTCATAAGGGATGGAGCGCAGGTAGTCGTGGATGGCTTGTGCCCTATCGAAAGCGTTGCCCTTGCCGGAGGCCAGCTTGATAGCCAGCTCGCGCACTCTCCCCGGCAGCCCGTCGGGTAGCTGGAGGTAGCGGTCCTTTACCCATCCGGGGTAGTTGTTGCCGGCGGAAGCCAGGGCCTTGGCCGGGGCGATGGAGACCGTGGAGATGCCGGTATAGCTGCTGCCCTTACGGAGCTTGCTCTCGCTCCTTAAGGTGATGACATCGATGGGATTGGGCTCCTTGCGGCTAACCTCGACGGCGGTGACGCTCAATCCGGAGGTCTGCACCTTTTCCCCTTGGAGATCGGGGGGCAGGAAGGAGAATATCTCCTCGCGCGATAGCGGTCTGGGTCCGGAAAGAAGCCGCCTAAGGCTACCAACGACAGGCAGGAGGTCCGGAGGGAGGGCTTGCGTAGGCCCTCCGGCTATCGGGATTGATATGGTGTCGCGCCGGGCCGTCTCCGCCGCAGCCGAGACATCAGCGGACGCTGGCTGGCCTGCCATAAGCAGGATGTCGGTCTGAAACTCAAGCTGTATGATCTGGGTTACCTCTGTGCGATAGGCATAGTCGGTGAAGGGCACGCCTGGCGGCTCCCATCCCAGCGGACGCTCAACCTGCCCGCTGTTCTTCCATCCTTGCCCCGCATAGATATCGTAGCTGGTGGCGCGCCAATAGTAGGGGAAGTCTGTCGTGACGGTGAAGGCGATGGTGTCGCCGGCGGATGATGCGGTCCGGAAGGGTAGGGTGGAACTGAAGCCGCGGAGAGCGCCTCCCTTGCGGGTAGTTGCGGCGGTGAAGAGGCGGTTGGCGTGCTGCTGCGCTCGATCCCAAGGGCCGTTAATGCTATCGACGCCGCGGTTCAAGAGGCCGATCGTGCCCGAGAGCGGCAGCAGCCAGGCGACCCCCAAGGCGATCAGCGCCAGCCAGAAGGCCTTGCCCAGGGTGCTGCCGGTCAAGCCTGTGGGATAGTTGATGTGGTCGCGCTGCCATTGGCTGCGTGAGCGGACGGCGTTGAGATGGGACGCCAGCAGGAAAGAGAAGACAAGGAACATGGCGAAGAAGGTGTCGAAGCGGGCCGGCAGGTAGCTGAGGTTGACAATGGCGGCGATGGCCGGTGGCAGGACGGCGAACCAGAAGTTCCTGTGACGGAGAGCGGACCAGCCGGCTATATAGCCGATGAGCCAGGTCAGGGCTATCAGGAGAAACATGAACGGCAGAGTATCGCTAGTGATATCGCCGTTGCGAGCCGCTTCCCACCACGCTGATGCCCTGCTGACCACGTCTGAGTATCGCTCCGCAATGCCCCGCCCCTCGGCGAGGCGCAGGGTCTGCAGGAATATGCCCCCGGCCATTAGCGGCAGGCCGATGATGTGCAGGAGTATCGCCGGCAACCGCGGGCGGGTAAGAAGGAATACGAGGAACAC
>JACQUE010000114.1 GCA_016210425.1 Chloroflexota bacterium
AGAGCGGCACGGTAGCCATCTCCAGGGCCACGAAGATCGAGATGAGCTCAAGGGTGCTGACCAGAAGCATCATCCCCAGGGTCGCCATGAGGATGAGGGCATAGAATTCGCCCTGCGCCCTTGGGAAGCGCGAAACATAATCGCTGGCAGCCAGTATCACCAGGGCAGCCATGCCGAGGAAGAGGAACTTGAAGTAGACGCTGAAGTCGTCTACCATCAACATGCCGGCAAAGCCGGTCTCATTGCGCCCCAGCAGGCTGATGGTAAAGCCTATCGGCGCCAGCAGCCCGACAAGGGCCAGGACCGGCAGCCATGACTTATTCTTGATTACCAGGTCCAGCAGCACTAGGAGCATGGCCAATGTGGCCAGGCTTAGCTCCGGCGACAGCAGGTAGACATTCATGCGCTACTTCTGTCCTCTTACCTTGTTAGGGCCACCCACTTTCGACTTCTCCCTAACCTAGTCTGCCAGCCAGGGGCCCAATCGCTGAGTTGATTACATCTGTGATGACGGCGGGGTAAAGCCCCACTCCCATGATGACAGCGATTAGAACGACCATCGGCACAGCCTCCCACAGGCCCGCGTCCCCAGCATGGGCATAGCGGACGTTGGGCGGGCCGAAGAAGGCGCGCTCGAGCATCCAGAGTATGTAGCCGGCCCCCAGCACTATGCCGAAGACTGCGGCGATGGTGGTGGCCCGCCAGATGGGGAAGGCGCCCAAGAACACCAGCAGCTCCGCGACAAACCCCGACATGCTCGGCAGACCCAGGGCCGCCAGGCCCGCCACGGCAAACCCCGAGGCTATCACCGGCATGTAGTGGGCCAGGCCCCCCAGCTCGGGGATCTGGCGGTTGTGCGCCTTATCGTACATGAGCCCGGTCAGCACAAAGAGAAGGCCCGTGATAGTCCCGTGGGTGAACATCTGCAGGGCCGCCCCCGTTAGGCTAACCTCCTTCAAGGCCGCAACTCCCAGCAACACGAACCCCATGTGACTGACGCTACTATACGCAATGAGCCGCTTCAGATCGCGCTGCCTCACAGTCACCACTGCACCGTATAGGATGCTGATCACGGCCACCGTCGCTAGAAAACCAGAATACTGCTGTGCCTGCCCCGGAAAGATGCTCAGGTTGATGCGCAAGATGCCGTACCCACCCATCTTCAACAGCACCCCCGCCAGCATCACGCTGACAGCGGTTGGCGCGTCGGTGTGGGCATCAGGGAGCCAGGTGTGCAGGGGGAAGACCGGCAGCTTGATGACGAAGCCCAGCAGGAAGAAGAAGAATATCATCGCCAGCGGCAGCACCCCGTGCGGGATGCCTGTCCGGGCCAACTCGATCATGTCGAAGGTGCCGGTGGAGAAGTAGACGGTTAGGATGCCGACGAGCATGAAGGAGCTGCCCAGAATGGTGAAGATGAGGAACTTCATCGCCGAGTATTCGCGCCGACCGAGAGGAGGAGCGTAGCCCCACACGGAGATAAGCATGAACATGGGTATAAGCTCCACTTCCCAGAAGAGGAAGAAGAGGATGAGGTCCAGCGCCGTGAAGACGCCCAGGACACCGGTCTCCAGCAGCAGCAGCCAGATGAAGTACTCGCGCACCCTCTGCCGGATACCCCATGATACGATGACCGAGAGGAAGCCCAGCATGGCCGTCAGGATCACCATGGGCAGGCTTAAACCATCGACGCCAAGGAAGTACCTGACGCTGAGCTGGGGGATCCAGTGATACTTCTCGATGAACTGCGGGCCACTGACGCCTCTATCGAAAAGCGCAAAAAGGACCAGAGAGAGGACAAAGGCCGCGAAGGTGAAGGCCAGGGCAGTATGACGCACGAGCTGGTCTCGGCCGCGAGGGAGCAACAGGATGGCCAAGGCTCCTAGCGCCGGCAGAAAGACGATGCTGGAGAGCATCTGTTCAGGCTCCTCCTTAGATAGTCGCGGCCCCTAGCCCCTCAAAAGGAAGGCGGCCAGAATCACCAGTATCCCCATGAAGATGGCCATGCCGTATGCCTGCACCTGCCCCGACTGAATCCGCCGCGCCACACTGCTGACGCCCACTGGCAGGTAGGCCACCCCATTCACCGTGCCATCGACGATGGTGCTGTCGAACCAGCCCAGGAGAGCGAAAATGCCTCTGTAGAGGACTCGCGAAACGAAAACGTTCTCGTACAGAGTGTCGAAGCCGTACTTGTTGTACATGGCCTTGTAGATGTTGGGTAACAGCCGCGGCAGAGCCGTGGCCGGCACGACCTTCACCTGGTACATAAGATAGGCGAGGAAGATGCCTGCCAGGGACGCTATCAGCGATGCCGTAGCCGTTGACCAGTTGAAGGAGGCAAAGTGATCCTCGCCCATAAACCTACCGAACCAGTTCAGGCCGGGCAGATTGGCGAATCCCGATATGACGGATGGGACGGCCAGGATCGCCAGGGGTAGCACCATCACCCACGGCGACTCATGGGGGTGCGAGGAGTGCTCGCCGTGGCCCCCCTGCTCTCCGCCCCGGTAGGAGCCTCCAAAGGTCATGAACATCAGGCGGAAGACGTAGAAGGCCGTCATGAACGCCGCCACGAGGCCGAGCGCAAATAGCGCTCGGTTCTCCTCCCAGGCGTGGGCCAGGATCTCATCCTTGCTCCAGAACCCGGAGAATGGCGGTATCCCCGAGATTGCCAGCGCCGCCACGAGGAAGGTCCCATACGTTATGGGCATAGCCTTGCGCAGGCCGCCCATCAGGCGCATGTCGAATGTGCCGGTGGCGTGGTTGACGCTGCCTGAGCCGAGGAACATCAGCGCCTTGAAGAAGGCGTGGTTCAGCAGGTGGAACATGGCGATGACGGGGCTCCCGAGTCCCACCGCCAGCATCATATAGCCGAGCTGGCTCACCGTGGAATAGGCCAGAACCCTCTTGATGTCGAACATGACCAGGCCCATCGAGGCGGCGAAGATGGCTGTGAAACCGCCGATGTAGGCTACCATCTCCCGCCCCGTCTCCGTGGCATCCACGAGGAAGAACATGCGCGAGACCAGGTAGACACCGGCGGCCACCATCGTTGCGGCGTGGATGAGGGCGCTGACGGGCGTGGGGCCCTCCATAGCGTCGGGGAGCCACACATGCAGCGGGAACTGCGCCGACTTGCCGACGGCGCCAGCGAAGACGCCCAGCGCCACCCACGTCAGGAGCAGGCTGCCGGCGGCCCCGGCCTTCACCCAATCGTTGAGGAATGATATATCGAGCGACCCCGCGCTCATGAAGAGGGCAAGGATCGCGATAAGGAAGCCTAGGTCGCCGAAGCGCGTGACGATAAAGGCCTTCTTGGCCGCCGCTGCGGCCACAGGCCGGTCGAACCAGAAGCCGATGAGCAGGTAGGAGCAGAGGCCGACCAGCTCCCAGAAGAAGTAGACGAGGATCAGGTTGTTGGCCAACACCAACCCCAGCATGGAGGCTGTGAACAGCGACAGGTAGGCGAAGAAACGCGAGTAGCCGTGGTCGCCATGCATGTAGCCCTGGGAATAGACCTGGACCAGGAGGCTGACGGTCGTCACCACCACCAGCATCACGGCCGCCAGCGAGTCCACAGTTAGGCCGATGTCAAGGCTGAAGTTGCCGACGGTCAGCCAGTGATAGCTGGGCACCGGCACGTGATGGTCCGAGGAGTTGTAGACCTTGGCCACAAACCAGAGGGAGATGACCAACGAGGCTAAGACTGCGGCAATGGATATGTAGCCGCTTATGCGAGGGTAGGGCTTGGTGATGAAGACAATAACAACAAAGGCAGCCAGGGGGAGGAGCCAGATGGCCCAAGCGAGTTCAGAAGGCATCAGATGTTCCTGGTTACCTCCTCGGCTACCTGGATTCGCGTCCTTGGAACGTATATCAGGCGCGGAGCATCGTCACCCCCGCCTGGCTTTTCGGGATCAGGGAGGATGCGGGCTGTAACCCCCTCGTTCTCCAGGAGCTCCTTCCACATCTCAGCGACTATGATATTCGGGGCCTTCATGAAGAGAGTCCACATATCGCCCTATCGCCCCCTACATCTTCAAGAGGTCGATCTCTTCGACGTCGACGTTTTCTCGATTGCGGTAGATAGAGATGAGGAGAGCGAGGCCTACCGCCGCCTCGGCCGCCGCGATGGTTATGACAAA
>JACQUE010000117.1 GCA_016210425.1 Chloroflexota bacterium
CCGCGCACGAAGGCAATCATCCCCGTCCACCTTTACGGCCACCCCGTCAACATGGGCCCTATCCTGGAGATAGCCGGGCAGCACAGGTTACGCGTAGTCGAGGATGCCGCCGAGGCCATAGGGGCGTGCTACGAGGGCGACCGTGTCGGCAGCTTGGGCGATGTCGGCTGTTTCAGCTTCTACGGCAACAAGGTCCTTACGACCGGCGAGGGCGGCATGATCACCACCACCAACCCGGCCCTCGCTGAGCGCGTCGCCTTTTTGAAGGACCACGGCATGTCCAAGGACCGGCGTTACTGGCACCCCGAGATAGGGTTCAACTACCGCCTCACCAACCTGCAGGCCGCCGTTGGTCTGGCCCAGTTGGAGCGCGTGGAGCAGTTTATCGCCAGGAAGAGGGAGAACGCCCGCTGCTACTCTTCGGCGCTGGGCGCAGTCCAGGGCATCCGAGTGCCGCCGGAGGCGGATTGGGCACGCAGCGTGTACTGGATGTACTCGGTGCTCGTGGAAGATGATTTCGGGATGAGCAGGGATGAGCTGATGGCCGCTCTACGGAGGGCGGGGATCGACACCCGCCCCTTCTTCTACCCCATCCACACTATGCCGCCCTACGCTACAGGGGAGAGCTTCCCTATCGCCGAAGAACTGGCTGGCAAAGGGTTGAACCTGCCTTCTTCCGCGACGTTAACCGAGACGGATGTGGAGCGCGTGGCGCGCGCCATCGCAAGTCTCAAGGGAGGTGGAGCTTGACGCGTGTCGCCGTCATCGGCTGCGGCTACTGGGGGCCGAACCTGGTACGCAACTTCCACCAGCTCGGCAGCCTCGCCGCCTGCTGCGACCTGAGCGCCGAGCGACTTAAAGGCATCGAACGGCTCTATCCGGGAGTGCGCACAACTCAGGACCTGCAGGGGCTCCTGGATGACCCGGCTATCGACGCGGTGGTCATAGCCACGCCAGCCCGCACCCACTTCTCCCTGGCGAGGCAGGCGCTGCTGGCCGGAAAGCACGTCCTCGTCGAGAAGCCCCTGGCCATGAGTAGCGATGAGGCCGGCGAGCTGATAGCAGCCGCGCGGAAGGCCCAGCGCGCACTGATGGTGGGCCATACGTTTGAGTACAATCCCGCGGTCCACAAGATGAAGGAGTACCTCCGGGACGGCACCCTGGGCGACCTATTTTATGTCTACTCCACGCGCGTCAACCTGGGCAGGGTGCAACAGGACCTGAACGCCCTCTGGAGCATCATGCCCCACGACATCTCGATACTTGTCTACCTGTTGGATGCCCTCCCCGAGGCGGTGAGCGCCCACGGCGCCAGCTACGTCACCCCCGGCGTCGAGGATGTGGTCTTCATGTACCTCAGATTCCCCGACGGTGTCAGCGCCCATGTCCACGGAAGCTGGCTGGACCCGGGCAAGGTGCGCCGCATGACGCTAGTCGGCAGCCGCAAGATGGTGATTTACGACGACATCGACAATGAGGCGCGGCTCAAGGTCTACGACAAGGGGGTCTTGAAGACCGGGGCGGACATCCACGGTGAGTTCCAACTCCGTCTGCACTCCGGCGACATCTACATACCCCAGATATCGATGGCCGAGCCGCTGCGCAATGAATGCGCCCATTTCCTGGAGTGCATCGATGGCAACAAGACGCCCGTTTCCGATGGCGAGAGCGGCCTGCGCGTGATCCGCGTCCTAGAGGCCGCCCAATGCTCCCTGGAGAACAACGGACAGATGACCGAGGTGGCCGGGTGACCCATCGCGTCTATCCCAACGTGGCGATAGGCAAGGGTGCCCAGATCGGCGAGTTCGTGCTGATCGGTGTGCCACCAGCGGGCGCTGCCGAAGGCGAGTTGCCGACGATCATCGGCGATGGAGCGATCATCCGCTCGCACACGGTCATCTACGCCGGGAATACCATCGGCAACCGGTTCGCCACGGGGCACGGGACACTGGTGCGCGAGTCCAACCAGATCGGGGATAACGTCAGCATCGGGAGCAACTCGGTTATCGAGCATCACGTCACTATCGGCAACGGTGTCCGCATCCACAGCCAGGCCTTCGTGCCCGAGTACTCGACTTTGGAGGATGGCTGCTGGATCGGCCCCAAAGTGGCGCTCACTAACGTGCTGCACCCCCTTTGCCCGAAGGCTAAGCAGTGCACCAAGGGACCGACGATCCGGCGCAATGCCAAGATCGGAGCCAACTCCACGGTCCTCCCCGACACCGTTATCGGAGAGGATGCGCTTGTCGGCGCAGGCTCCGTCGTCGTCGAGGACGTTCCGCCGCGGGCGGTCGTCGTCGGCAACCCGGCGCGGGTGGTGAAGGGTATCGACGCCCTTACCTGCCCCTATGAGCTAATCGCCAGGCCCTATGAGATGGTTGAGGACCGTTAGATGCGGGTACCTCTTGTTGACCTCAAGCGCCAGTACCTCTCGCTCAAGACGGAGATAGACGCCGCCATCCAGGGCGTCATCGATAAGACCGCCTTCATCCTGGGCGAGGAGGTGCGCCTGCTGGAGCAGGAGTTCGCCGAGTTCAGCGGGGCCAAATACGGCATTGGCGTGAGCTCCGGCACCGACGCCCTGCATCTGGCGCTTCTCGCCTGCGGAGTCGGCCCCGGCGACGAGGTCATCACCACCCCCCACACCTTCATCGCCACTGCCGAGGTCATCTCCCACTGCGGCGCCCGACCTGTTTTCGTCGATATCGACCCCCGCACCTACAACATCGACCCAGGCCAGATCGAAGCCAAGATAACTCCACGGACCGGGTGTATCTTGCCCGTCCATCTCTACGGCCAGCCCGCCGACATGGA
>JACQUE010000125.1 GCA_016210425.1 Chloroflexota bacterium
GCCCAGGACCTGGGAGAGCCCATCATGCATCTCCCTGGCCAGCCTGTCCCGCTCCTCCAAGATAGCCATCTCCTGCACCTGGCTATAGAGGCGGGCATTCTCGATAGCCAGGGCCGCCTGGTTAGCCAGCCGCGAGAGGAGGTCTATGTCGGCGAAGGAGTAGTCGCGAGAGGTCCTGTCAGCGACACAGAGGGCACCGAAGACCCGCTCGCCCACCTTGATCGGCACGCCCAGGAAGGCTCTAATGCCTTCCTCCCGGATGACCGCATCTGAGAGCTGCAAATGGGGGAAGGACGGGTCGTTCAGGTAGTCACGGGACGCGACGGGTTCACCTTGGGTGATCACCTTGCCGCTGACGCCCTCGCCTGGGCTGAGGCGCACGTGTTTCAGTCTGTCGCTGCGGTTGCCCACCGCCGAGCGCACGTAGATATCGCCGCTCTTCTCGTCCGTCATGCTCAGCAGGACTAGGTCGGAGCCGACAAGCTGCTGGCCGGCCTCGACGACCGCGACCAGTATCTTGTCGATATCGAGCAGCGCCGAAATCTTGACGCCGATCTGGTAGAGCGCCTCGACCTCCTGCTCTCGCTGCTGGCTCTGGCGGAAGAGCCGTGCGTTGCTGACGGCCATGGCGAGGGTGGAAGCTGCGGCTGCCAGGAGCCGCGCCTCTTCGTTGGAGAAGGTGCGGTGCCCCCTGCGGGCCACAACGAGGGAACCAAGAAGCTCCCCCTTGGATATGATGGGAAGGCGACAGCTACTCCGTGCCTCGCTTTCGGCCTGCCCCTCTGCAGAGTCATCTGCGCCACCTGCACCTGCGAGCGAGGACAGCGAGAACGCTTCTCCAACCTCCATCTCGGCTGCTCGTTGCGACAGATCGTCAGCCTCACCCTTCTGTGCCTTAAGCACGAAGCCTCTATCCTTGTCCAGCAGGTAGATGGCTCCCGTCTCAGCCTCTACCATCGCAATCATCCTGTCTAGGGCATCGCTCAAGATGCGGTCGATCTCCAACGACTGGCTCACGGCCTGCCCGATGCTGGATAGGTGTGAAAGCTCCGAGTTTCGGCGCTCGATGTCCGCCGCCCGCTCCTCCAGCTTGGTGCGCGAGTCCTTGATCGTGAAACGCATCGCTTCAAAGGTATTGGCGAGCTCTCCCAGCTCATCGTTGCGGGCGCTGGCTATGGACCCCTCGAGGTCGCCGGCTGCGATGCGGCGCGAGGCAGCCGTGAGGCGCTTGATCGGTTTGACTATGGTCCGAGCGCCCAGCCAGGTGGCAGCGAGGGCTGCCAGGACCGCCGGTATCCCCAAAGTCATTAGCCTCTTCTGCAACTCCCGCCGGGGGGCGAAGGCCTCGCTCTCCGGCTGACGTATGGCTACGCCCCAACGGGCCGTTGTCAACGGGACGAAAGCCAGGACGTCCTTCTGGCGCTTGGCGCTCCCTTGCGGCTCGTGGCAGCGGTGGCAGGTGCGGACCGTCGCCTCCCCCTTCTTGATGAGGGCGGCGAAACGGTCCGAGTGCTCGGTTATCTGGTAGGAGCTGTCGCTGCTCCCGGGCTTGGTGGTGGCGATGACAACCCCGTCCTCGTTTACCACCTCGGAGTAGGCGCTCTTGCCGAGGGTGATCGGTTGCACCAGGCCCTCCATGAACTTAGACGCGGGCCCAAAGTTGGTGCCGACCACGCCGACGACCTCGTTGCGGCTGTTGCGCACGGGCACCGAGAGGGAGACGGTCGGCGTCTCCAGGTTCGTAGGTGTCATGATGGAGCCAACCTGAGGGGAGCCGGTCCGCAGGGTGGCGATGACGTTAGGGTAGAAGCTGAGGTAGGAGCCCTTCACGTTGGCGTCGTAGGGGACGGTCCAGAGGACGCGGGTATTCTTATCGAGGAGGAAGACGTTCTGGGTTAATGGGCCGGCGTAGAGGTAGAGCTCGCGGAGGGCTTCTTTCTCGGGCTCAAGGTTATCGTCCTCCAGGTTGACCGACCCCAGGCCCGCGAACTGCTCAAGTTGGCTCAGCCTCTGCGAGAGGTCGTGGTCCATGCCCTGCGCGGCCATCTTGGCAATGATGAGCCTCTCCTTCAGGGTCCTGTCGGTACTATCATCTAACGCCTGGTACCAGAGATAGCCCAGGGCCCCAAAGAGCGCAGCAATGCAGGCCACTACCGCCAGGGTAATCTTCGTCTGGAGGCTCATATCCCAGCCCCACCACCTTCAGCCCCGCGAAGGCGACGCCAACCGAAGCCTCGCTTTCCGCTCCGGATTATATCACAAATGCAAAGCTATCACCGCATCTCAGCGCCTATCATAAGGAGAGCCTTTCATGGTAGTCTTTGAGTGTAGCCCACCCATTACGGAGCGATAGGAATGGCTGAAACCCAGCCTCTCAGCAGCAAGAGGCTGCCCCCCTGGTTCAAGGTGCGCTTCCCCGCGGGCGAGAACTACAGCCGCATAAAGGGGCTCCTGCGCAGCCACAAGCTCAACACTGTCTGCGAGGAGGCACGCTGCCCAAACATCGGCGAGTGCTTCAACCACGGCACCGCCACCTTCATGATCTTGGGCGACACCTGCACCCGGAGCTGTGGCTTCTGCGCGGTCAACAGCGGGCGCCCAGGGCCGCTGGACGAGGCGGAGCCTGAGCGGATAGCAACCATGGTGAAGGCGCTACGCCTGAGCTATGTGGTCATAACCTCCGTCAACCGCGACGACCTGCCCGACGGTGGAGCCTCAGTCTTCGCCGCCTGCATCCGCCGCATCCGCGAGGCGAGCCCTGAGTCCCGAGTCGAGGTCCTGATACCAGATCTTCTTGGCGACTGGGATGCCCTGGCGACCATCGTTGAGGCCCGCCCGGCCGTCCTCAACCACAACATTGAGACGGTCCCTCGGCTCTACCTCAGGGTCCGTCCCAAAGCCGTCTACGCACGCTCCCTGGAGTTGCTGGCCGAGGTAAAGCGATTGGCTCCGGCTATGACCGCCAAGTCGGGCCTCATGGTCGGCCTGGGCGAGACCTGGGAGGAACTCCTGGCCACGATGGAGGACCTGCGACGCGTGGATTGCGACCTCCTCACCATCGGCCAGTACTTGCGCCCCTCACCCAAGCACCTGCCCATCGACCGCTTCTACACCCCCAAGGAATTCGCCGACCTCGGCGAGGTCGGCCACCGCATGGGCTTCCGCCACGTCGAATCCGGCCCCCTTGTCCGCAGTTCGTACCACGCTTCGCAACAGGCGCAAGAGCGCTATGATACAATATAAAGAAGCGTCATAAATAAGCGTCGGACGGGAGTATCCGTAGCGCCGCAGGGAGCGCACATGGCAGATTACGATGTCGTGGTAATAGGTGGAGGGCCCGGCGGCTACGTAGCTGCCATCCGCGCCGGGCAGTTGGGGCTGCGGGCAGCCGTCGTGGAGCGCGAAGCCGTCGGAGGCGTCTGCCTCAACTGGGGATGCATCCCTACTAAGGCCCTACTTCACTGCGCTGACCTCCTCAACATGCTCCAGCATGCGGACGCGTTGGGCATAAGCTTCGACAACCTCCGCCACGACTACGGCCAGGCGACAGCCCGCAGCCGTAAGATCGTCGACCGCTTCGTCAAAGGCGTGGAGTTCCTACTCAAAAAGAACAAGGTGGAGCTGGTTAGGGGCGATGGCTATATCGCCGGCCCCGGTGAGGTCCGCCTCCGCAACGACAGCCGCATCCTACGCACCGGCAACGTGATCATTGCCACCGGCGCCTCGGCCCGTAGTCTGCCCGGCATCGCCGTCGATGGCCATACCGTCATCACCAGCCGCGAGGCCGTCGTCCTGGCCGAGGTGCCCAAGCGAGCGGTCGTAATCGGCGCCGGCGCCATCGGAGTCGAGTTCGCCCACCTCTGGCGCAGCTATGGCAGCGAGGTCACGATGCTAGAGATGCTACCGCACATCCTTCCCCTAGAAGATGAAGAGATAAGCCAGGTCCTGGAGAAGAGCTTCACCAGCCGCGGCATCAAGCTCTACACGGGAGCACGGGTGGAGAAGCTGGAGATCCGAGACGACAGCGCGAAGATAATCGCCTCTACAGCGAGAGGCGAGGTTCAAGTCGAGGGCGACAAGGTCCTCATAGCCGTAGGCGTCGCCGGCAACTCGGGAGGCATCGGGCTGGAGGAAGAGGGCGTCGTCATCGAGAGGAGCTTCATCGAGATAGACGAGCGCATGGCCACCAACGTCTCGGGCGTTTACGCCGTCGGCGACGTTACGGGGCCGCCCCTCCTGGCACACGTTGCATCGGCGCAGGGCGTTGCCGCCGCCGAGGCCATCGCCGGACGGCAACCTGCCAAGCTCGTCTACCACAATATGCCCCGCGCCACCTACTGCCACCCCCAGGTGGCGAGCCTAGGCCTCACAGAAGCGGAGGCCATATCCCGGGGCCACAACGTGAAGGTGGGCAAGTTCCCTTTCCGCGCCAACGGTAGAGCGATGACGATGGAGGAGACCGGGGGGCTGGTCAAGGTCATCGCCGACGCCAAGTACGGCGACCTTCTGGGCGTTCACATGATCGGCCCGGAGGTCAGCGAGCTCCTCGGCGAGCTCTCACTGGCCACGAAGCTGGAATCGACCAATCTGGAGATAGGCAGGAGCGTCCATCCGCACCCTAGCCTCTCGGAAGCACTGATGGAGGCGGCACTTGCCGTAGATGGCGAGGCCATTCACATATAAGCAGGCGAGCAATGCAAGCACGACAACCTCAGCAAAGGCCGGAGACTCTTCCGCTGCCCAAAGAGCAGCTGATGGAGTTCTATACACATATGCTCCTTATCCGCCGCTTCGAGGAGATGGCGGCGCAGATGTACGCCCGGGGCCGCATCGGCGGCTTCCTCCACCTCTACATCGGTGAAGAAGCGGTGGCTGTAGGCTCCATCGCCGCCCTTGAGACTCAGGACTACATCGTCACACACTACCGAGAGCATGGCCACGCCCTGGCCCGCAGCATGGATCCTAACCGCATAATGGCCGAACTCTTCGGCAAGGCGACGGGGACCAGCGGCGGCAAGGGGGGCTCCATGCACCTCTTCGACGCCTCCAGGAGCTTCCTGGGCGGGTACGCCATCGTCGGCGGCATGATGCCCATCGCCACCGGCTTGGGCCTGGCCAGCAGCTATCTCGGTGAGGACAGGATTACGCTCTGCTACTTCGGAGACGGGGCGGTAAACCAGGGCGAGTTCCACGAGGCACTCAACCTGGCCGCCATCTGGAATCTGCCGGTCCTCTTCTTCCTGGAGAACAACGGCTATGGCATGGGCACCCGCGTAGACCGCGTCTGTGCCGTCGACGAGATACATACGCACGCTAACATCTACGGCATTCCCAGCCGCAAGATCGACGGCATGGATGTGCTCACGGTCTACGAGGCGACAAAAGAGGCAGTGGAACAGGTTCGCTCCGGCAAAGGCCCCTTCTTCTTGGAGGCCCTAACCTACCGCTTCCGCGGCCACTCCATGGCCGACCCCGTGGAATATCGCCAACGGGCCGAGGAGGAGCAGTGGAAGGCCCGCGACCCCATCGACGCTTTCCGGACGAAGCTTGAGGGCTGGGGCGTCCTGACGGAGCAGGAGAGGGAGGCAGTCGAGGGCAGGGTGGATGATATCGTCGATGAGGCGGTGCGCTTCGCCGAAGACAGCCCCACGCCACCTCCCGAAGCGCTCGCCCAGCACCTCTACGCCGAGAAGGAATGACCCATGGCTGAGATAACCTACCGTGAGGCCATTAGGCAGGCGCTGCGCGAGGCGCTCCTCGCCGACGAGCGGGTCTTCCTGATGGGCGAGGACATCGGCGCCTACGGGGGCGCGTACGCTGTCACCAAGGGTTTCTTGGCCGAGTTCGGCGAGGAGCGCATTAAGGATACGCCCATCTCCGAGTCGGTCATCGTCGGCTCCGGCGTTGGTGCGGCCATGGGCGGCATCAGGCCGGTTGTGGAGATCATGACGATAAACTTCAGCCTCCTCGCCATCGACCAGATAGTGAACAACGCCGCCAAGTTGCACTACATGTCGGGTGGGCAGGTGAAGGTGCCCCTCATCATCCGCACAGTCAGCGGCGGCGGCAACCAACTCGCAGCTTCCCACTCCCAGAGCCTGGAGCACTGGTTCGCTAACGTGCCCGGCCTGAAAGTGGCCGTCCCTGCCTCTCCCTACGACGCCAAAGGCCTTCTGCGCGCGGCCTTCCAGGAGCCAAACCCGGTTATCTTCGTGGAGCACTCGCTCCTCTACGGGCTGCGCGGCGAGGTGCCCGACGGCGACTACTCCGTGCCCTTCGGGCAGGCGGACATAAAGCGCCCGGGCAAAGACGTGACGATCATCACCTACCTGCGGATGGTGCAGGTGGCGCTGCAGGCCGCTCAGCAGCTCGCCGAAGAGGGCGTCGAGGCGGAGGTGGTGGACCTGCGGACTCTACGGCCGCTGGACATAGAGACTCCCGTAAACTCTGTGAAGAAGACGAATCGGGCTGTCGTTGTCGAGGAGACCTGGCGTACTGGCGGCTTCGGGGGGGAGATCGCGTCCGAGATACAAGAAAAGGCCTTCGACTACCTGGATGCCCCCGTCGCCCGCGTCGCCGGCAAGGACGTCTCGATGCCCTACGCCCGTAACCTGGAACTGATGGCCATCCCTAACCAGCAAGACATCGTAAACGCCGTGAAGGCCCTTATCTAACTCCTCTCCAGCGGCCCGCCGCTGCGCCTCAAGGAGGTGGGAAGTGGCTACCGAAGTGATCATGCCTCAGATGGGCTTTGACGTTACCGAAGCCACGCTCGTGCGCTGGCTGAAGAACGAGGGGGAGCCGGTCAAGCGCGGCGAACCCATCGCCGAGATCGAGACCGAGAAGTCGGTCCTGGAGGTCGAAGCGTTCGGGTCTGGGGTGCTGCGCCGTATCATGCTCCAGCCCGGTCAGATTGCGCCTGTGGGACAGGTCATCGGAGTCATCGCCGCTCCAGATGAGAAGCTGCCGGAGATAGAAGCCGCTCCCGCCGTAGCGCCTCCGCCGACGCAGGCTGCCGCCCCCATACGCGAGCAGGTTCCGTCTGCCACCCGAACTTCGGAACCTCAGCAGGTACTTGCATCTCCTGTGGCCCGACGCATGGCCGACGAGATGGGCATCGATCTGGGGGAGGTGCGCGGCACCGGCCCCGAGGGACGCATAACCAAATCGGACATAGAAGCCTACGCCGAGGCCAAGCGCGCGGCAGAGGCCCGTCCCGCCGAGGCGCCGCCGCCGGAAGAGAGGCCAACGGCGATCCCGCAACGGACAGAGGATCTAAGCCGGATGCGACAGGCCATCGCGCGGCGCATGGCCCAGAGCAAGCGGGAGGCTCCTCACTTCTATACCA
>JACQUE010000122.1 GCA_016210425.1 Chloroflexota bacterium
CCTCTGACGGCTTCCAAGAACTCGACATCTTGGTGAAGGGTCGATACATGCCCGACGTAGTCCGAGTGATACGGGGCATCCCTGTGCGTCTGCGCTTCAAGCGCGAGGAAGATACACAATGCTCGGAACAAGTCATCTTCTCAGAGTTCTGCGGCGGGGTCCGACTGCCGGCCTACCGAACAACGCTGGTGCGCTTCACCCCAACTAGATGCGGGGAGTTCTTTTTCACCTGCGCCTTAGGCATGTACCACGGGCGCCTTCTGGTTGTTCCCCCGAGCAGGCGTGACCTGGCAAGAATAGGCGGCAACCGTTAAACCGATCCAACAAGCCCTCGTTTTGTGAGGGCTGACTCAATACCGAAGACTTCCAGTGACGATGAGGAGGGTGACGGAGACTGCAAGCGTTATCGATAGGCGGCCTTTACACCGTGGCTAGGATACCTAAACCCATGAGCACCGTGCCGCCGCCTAGAGCCAGCCGTACCCATTCCCGGTGGTGCAGGTTCCAGTGCGCCAGACGGTTCATAGTTGGCCGGGCCGAGGCTGCGGCAAGGATGGCTACCAGCGGCACTACGAACATGATGTTGTAAAGGATCAGGTAGAGGTAGGATTGGACAAAGCTTTGCTGGAGGGCGAGCATACTAAGCACGGCCATGTACACGGCACCGCTGCACGGCACTGTGCAAAGTCCCACCAGGATGCCCACGCCGAACATACTAGTCAGAGTAGCGCGCTGCCCCCAGTTATGGACCAGATCGCCGACCACCGCCGGCGCTCCTAGCCTGGGTCCCCAGCTAGGCACGAAAAAGTCCTTTACCATCCATAGCCCTAAGAAAACTGCAGCTAGGGCGCCTACGCGCGCTCCCACGTGGTTCTGGGTCAGCACCGCCGACGCTTTTAGCAGTCCCGTCCCCAATGTCAGGTAGGTGACAAAGATAGCTAGGATAAAGGCTCCGCCATATATCAGGAGTCTTGTACGAATGGCTCTATTTGCGCTCTCTACCCCACGATACATGGCGAAGATGGCCGCCACGAACAGGAGAAGCACGGTGAATGCACAAGGATTGATTCCGTCACCGAGGCCGGCAATGATGACGGAGGGCAAAGCCACAGAGGCTGAGGCCATGGGTCGGGCAGCGCCAGAGTAGATGCGTGCGGGTGTCTCCCAGAAGCCTGCTGCCAGCCCGATGGCGAGCACTAGAATGATGGAGAAGGAAATCCCGATGATAGTACGGCGTCGGACCACGGTCAGCTCTTCACCACGATAGTGGCTACCATGTAGGGGTTCTCGCGCCCACCGCAGCACACGTCGCAATAGACCTCAAATTCGCCGCTTTTGTCGGGTGTGAACGTGAACTCTTGGGTCTTGAGCGGGGGCACCTTGACGTCCACCGCCAACCCATCGCTGGCGAACTGGTGCCAGCCACCGCCATCCGTATGGAACTGGCTGTCCATGTTGACCAGGCGGACGGTGATGGGCTGTCCCGCCCGTGCCTCGATGCGGTTCGGATCGAAGCCCGACATGGACATTTGAACTACCACAGTCCCTGGGCCAGCCGATGCCTTAGGCTTAAGGACCGGCCATAGGAAGTAGCCCGCAAGAGCGAGAACGACTAGGGCCAGGGCGCCGAAGGCAACGAGACGTTTGGACCCGGGGGAGCTCTTAGCGACCCTCCTCTTGTGTCGGAGATCCCGTGCGTTCTCCCGATCCCTCTGTCGATTGGCGGCTCGCTGTGGCATCTGCCGCTCCTCCCCCCATTGCTCGGCTCTCCACGCCCTTTGAAGCAAGCAGAGCGTCCCCCCCCCAGCCCACGGACTGCTGCTGTAGCAACCATGGGGGTGCTCTTTCAGGCTACCAGTGAAAGCTTAGAGTACACTGAGTAGAGGCTGAAAGCAGGCTGAGATGCGGCCGCTAGAATTGGAAGGAGCTACCCTGTAGCGGAAGTCGGACGGTGAAAGTGCTTCCTTTCCCCAGGGTGCTCTCAACGGCTACGTCGCCACCATGTTGCTCCACGATCCATTTAGCGATGGCGAGGCCCAATCCAGTCCCGCCGGCATCACGCGCCCTCGCTTTGTCGACTCGATAGAAGCGCTCGAAGATGTGCGGCAGGTCCTGGGCGGAGATGCCGATGCCATCGTCGGCCACTTCAAGCGTTGCTGCCATATCATCCTTACGCAAGGACAGCCTCACGTTACCGCCCGTCGGCGTATAGCGGGAAGCATTGTCCACTAAAATGAGTAGCAGTTGCTTGAGGCGGTCTGGATCCGCGAGCAGCGAGACCTGGTCGATTTCGCAGATTGTCAGTTTAATGCCCTTAGCCAGCTCCCTGACTTCTCCATACACCTCCACCAGCAGACGATCGACTTCCACCTTTCGCTTCTCAAGCCGCTGCCCGGCATCAGCTCGCGCCAGCGAGAGGAGATCAGCGACAAGGCGCGCCATTCGATTGGCCTCATTGCTCGCAGCTTTGACCAATGCCCTCCGTTCCTCGCCCGGCAGGTTATCTCCCTGGCGGTACAGCAACTCGAGGTTGGCTTGCACTGCCGCCAGAGGCGCCCGTAGTTCATGGGAGGCGTCCGCAACGAAACGCTGCTGCGTCGTGTAGGCTTCCTCAAGGCTCGCCAGCATCTCGTTAAAGGTGATGCCCAGCCGGCCCAGCTCGTCTCGTGAGCCGCTGTCCTTGAAGCGGCGCGAGAAGCCCTTGGACAGTGTGATCGCCCGGGCAGTTGAAGTTATCGTAGCGATGGGCTTGAGCGCCCTTCCGGCGACGGCTCTGGCGATTCCTCCAGCCAAGAGCAGGGAGACTACCCCAAAGCCAACCAGCCCAAGGCGCAAGCGGCCAAGCAAAGCGTACGCCTCGGCGTAGGAACGGCCAACCTGAACAAAGGCAACGGGCCTTTGTTCAACTAGAATCGGCTGGACGTAGATGCGCATCCGGGTAGCTCCAACCGTTGTAGTGTAAATGGCTCCATACCCGGTTCGCGCGACCGCGAACGCCCGCTCGTCGCCCGGTAGATCCTGGCCTCCCAAGCTATCAGAATGGGCAACGACAACCCCGTCCCGCTGCACTACTTGCACGAACACACCAGGCGATTCAAAAACATCGATAGGAGGTAGTTCGATGCGCTGCACAACGTCGGACTCGGCGGCAACAACGTTGACGCTGCCTGCGATGTGTCGCGCCCGACTGGCAATGCTCTCATCACGCTCGCCGATGAGATGCTGCACCATAAGGAAATACAGAAGGGAGCTAAAAGCAATTAGGGTCACGGCGAGAACAGCCGTATACCAGAGGGCGAGCCGCAGGCGAATGGACAAGCCCGCTCACTCCTTGTTTCGGAGGATATAGCCAGCGCCCCGCACGGTTTGAATGAGCCGCCGCTCCTCGCGCTCCTCCAGCTTATTGCGGAGGTAACGTATGTAGACCTCCAGGATATTGTAGTTGCCGTCGAAATCGTAGCCCCACACCTTCTCCATGATCACGTCCCGCGTGAGCACCCGCTCGGGGTTGCGCATTAAAAGCTGCAGGAGTTCGTACTCCGTCGTGGTCAGCTCGATCTCACGCTCCCCACGCTTGGCCACGCGTGAGGCGGTATCCAAGCTAAGGTCTTCGTAGCGCAGCACATCCCTGGTCTCCGGCTCGTGCCGGCGTAGTAAGGCCCGCACCCTGGCCAGCAGCACCTCAAAAGCGAAGGGCTTTACCATGTAATCGTCTGCCCCGCTATCGAGGCCGAGGACTTGGTCGGAGACGGCGTCTTTGGCCGTGAGCATCATAATCGGCAAATTGCTGTCACTGAAGCGTAGCCGTCGGCAGACCTCTAGGCCGTCCATGCCGGGCATCATGATGTCGAGGATCACCAGGTCAGGAGCTCGCTGCCGCGCGATCTCCAGGCCTTCCTTGCCGTTGCTGGCGATATCTACAAGGTAGCCCTCGTAGCCCAGGCCACGCTTCAAGGCGCTGGTGATGCTGCTGTCATCATCTATGACCAGGATTCGTTCTCTCATTCGCGCTTCCGTTATACGTCTCTAGCCCCCTGCACGATGAACGCGCCGAGGGCTCATTGTCCGTATTAACCCATCCGTATGGCTAGCTCTTCAACAGCATCACGAAAGTCTGCGGAGCGCCCCGCAGCCTGCAAATCGTCACGAGGTAGGTCTCTTTCGCATGGCTTATGACCATACTGTAGGCAGCGACGGTTTCAACGCCCAGCCCGTGCGCTGATGCACCTTGCCCATGGGCTGTCGCCACAGCCATCTGGCTCTTCCTGTGGTGCTGCCCGTCGTACCATTCTACTACTTGGCCGAAAGCATCGTTGGTAGAGTAAGTCGTAACGCCTTCCGACGCTCGGACCATAAGGGCGTTGGGATAGAACGGGCAGTTTGTCTTGGCTTTCATGGCCGATAGGACGCGCGGGATAACTATTGCGGCGGAAGCGAGCAGAAGCACGGCCGCAAAGCTCAGCAGATGTTTCCTTCGTGCTCTCCGCATGACGCCGGTAGTGAATACCCGCGTCCATCTCGTAGCTAGATTCTTTGTGGCTAACATGGGCGTGAATCTGAGAGACAGGACTGCTAACTAGGCGGTAGGCGGCGCCCGTTTCATCGATAGCCTTCGACTTTCTATAGCTCATCCTATGCTCATGCTAGAAGCCATAGCTTAGAGGCCCATGAAGGGCAGATAAGTATCAGATTAAAGGAGTAAGCTTTCGCGAAGATGTACTTTGGCTAAGCGCGGTCTCCCAGAGGCTAGAACAATAGGCGGACGAGCAGGATGCTATAACCGGGTGGGGTCCAGACGTAGTTGTCGAGAGCGCCACAGGAGGCTTGTTCCCCAGATTGCTGAGACGATGAGTGTGGCCAGCGATATCGCTTGAGCCTCCTGCAAGCCGAGTAGGAAGGACTGCTCCTGCCGCCAGAAGCTGATGACAAACTTGCCGGCAGAATAGAGCGAGAGATAGGTCAGGAACAGTAGCCCGTCGATCTTTATGCGGCGCCGCGCCCACCATAAGAGACCGAGGGCTAGCAGGTCCCAGGCCATCTCATAGACGGGCGTCGGATGGTAAGCCTGCCCCAGGCTCGGTGCCATCGCCCCCGGATTAGTGTACGTGAGTCCCCAGGGCATGCTCGTGGGAGCGCCGAGGGCGTCACCATTGATGATGCAGCCGATGCGTCCGATTGCCTGGCCGAGGAGCAGACCGGGCGCTACGGCGTCGCCTACCTGCCCGAGGGACAGGCCGCGGCGTCGCACATAGATGATGCATGCTACCGCGCCACCGAGAATAGCTCCCAGTATGGCAAGTCCGCCATTCTGAATTGCAAATATCGCCTCCGGGTTGGCACCATAGTAGTCCCACTTGTCTATGACATGGAGGAGCCTGGCTCCGACCACTCCGGACGGGATCGCCCACATGGCCATCGCGTATATCTCATCCTTGGGAATGCCTTTGCGCTTGGCCTCGCGGAGCGTCAAGAGGAGCGCAGCTATTATTGCGGCTGCAACGGCGAGTCCGTACCACCGCAGCGAAAAGTGGCCCAGTTGAACGATCACCGGGTCGATATTGATTACAACGGGGCCCATTTCCACCCCCAGTGCTTGCGCCCCCGCCTCGACTGACTAGAAAAGTTCGCCGCCTCCCACCTGACATTGCCGCAGTTGATGCACTCCTGGCATGGTCCGCCCATGAATGGCGGCAGCGGATTTCGGAAGAGCTTGCCGCCGCAGCGTGGGCAACGAAATAAGAGGGCCGGATATGTCATGCTTGCTTACCTCCGGTTATCAGTGCGACTCCTGCCTTTTCAGCCGCACCATTTCCAATAGACGCACTACATCTTGTATCATCACGCCCTTAAACCAAGCTGAATTGGCCCTGAGACTACCCTGATGGTGTAAGGGTAGTCCGTCTATTCAGGGTGTCTTAAGCGCCTTCTAAGTGTCATCTCAGGAAGTCGAAGTACCTTGTTATTGGATAGTGTGCTTGCAGTGAGGTGTCTTCATGGAGGACGTGTTTAGGAACTTCGGGTCTTGGGCTCTTTTCCTCGTAGTGGCCGTGCTGATGTTCTTTATGCACAGAGGCTTAATGCACGGTGGGGGCGGAGGTGGATGCCACAGCGCGTCGCCAAGCGGGAAAAAGAAGGTGGAGGAGGAGTCAACAGCAGAAGTGGCTGGGGCAAGCGTTCGGCAACGTGAGAGCAGCGATGCCGGGGAGAGGAATGTTCCGGAGGAACCGGGAGGGCGCCCGGTGTAGCTTGCCATTAGGGATTCACGAGACCCGGCCCGGCAGATGAATCGGCGGTGAAATCTCTATGGACTACCTGTTTGGTGATTACAAGACATGGATCGTTTTTGGCGCCCTGCTGATGGTCTACGTGCATCGCGGCCGCATCAGTGTCTTCGCTGACTACGGCAACGAATTAAGCTGCGCCAAGGGGGAGCATGATTCGAACGAGAGCGCCGAAAGAATCGTTGCACTACTGACGGATGATCGGCAAGGACAGGATATCCTGGCGTCCCTCGATGAAGCGGGATTCCATACCCTTTGGACGGATCGCGTTTCTGATATTGCAGAGGTCGTCGAGGCTGAGAAGGCCGACCTGATCCTGTTGGACCTGACGCCGTTAAAAGGCCGCCTCAAAGTAATAAAGCGGATCAGGCGGTCCTCGATGGCTCCTATCACGCTGCTTATCTCAAACGATCAGCATGAGGATGCAATGCGGGCACTTGCGATAGGGGCCGATCATTGCGTACTCAAACCTCTCACCCTTTTGGAGATGCCCGCTCGCTTTGATGCGGTCCTCGGCCAACGGGGATGGTTTCGAACGGCGGCGCCTCTGCCAGGCGCTAGAGCTCTTGATGCGACTGTGAGCCTCCGCGAACTCTCGCCAGCCGGAGTTGCCAAAGGAGGTTAACGTGAAGGAGATCACTCGGCGGCGCTTCCTCACTTTATTGGCAGGCGCTGGCGTCGGCATTCCGGCCGCTGTGCTGGCAGCGCTGGGATATCGCTTCATGAAACCCAACGTGAACTATGGCCGCGATTTGGCGTTTACAGCCGGGCGGGCTCAGGACTTTCCGGTAGGAAGCGCCAGGGTGTTCCCTGACAGAAGGGTCATCGTTGTATCTCGGGAGAGCGGGCTATTCGCCATGTCTATGATCTGCACGCACCTGGGCTGCACGGTCAACACGATGGAATGGGGCTTCCAAAGCCCCTGCCACGGCAGCCGTTTCGACCTCGATGGCCTGGTATTGAGAGGCCCGGCGCCCAGGCCGCTGCCCTGGTATAAGATCGAGGAGCAGGTTGATGGCAAGTTGGCGGTCGACACAAGCCACACCGTCCGCCGCGGCACGTATTTCAAACCCGACCTCGGTGTCTAGCGCGTAATCGAATGGAAAGCGACGGGAATCGAATGACCGTCAATTGAAGGAAAAGCATTAGGGTTTGCGAAGCCTTCACCTGGAGGTGAGGGAGATGGTATGGAAAGGAAGGCCGCCGCGATACGAAGGGCCAAGGTGGATCGAGAGGCCACCGTTTGAAGCAAAAGGAGGCCTGGGCAGGCGCTCGTTCCTCAAGCTGGCCTTGGGGGCAATGGGTGGGGTGATATCGGTGGGCGTAGGAGTACCTATAGCCGGATACTTCATATCGCCCATCCTGCGCCGTAAGCGCGTGCGCTCATGGGCTCCGCTGGGAGGAATTGATGGCTTCCGGTTTTTGGAACCGAAGCATGTGGACTTCGAGGAGCGCATGAAGGATGCATGGATCACGCAGGAAGTCACGAGAGCGGTCTGGGTGGTGAGGAAGGGCGAGGAAGACTTTCGGGTATATAATCCCCATTGCACTCATCTGGGCTGTGCTTACGGGTGGCATACATCTGGGCCGCACAAGGACCACTTCGTGTCGCCCTGCCATAATGGCATCTACGACATAGATGGGAATGTCCTCGGCGGCCCTCCTCCTCGGCCGCTAGATACCCTGGAATGGAAGATAGAGAAGGGCGAGCTCTACGCAGTTTACAAAGATTTCCAATTAGGAGTGCCCCAGAAGAAAGAGCTTTGAGAGAGACGGTGCATCAGCCTTCCGCCTCGATGTCGGGCCAGCTTGCGGCTTCCCATCTCAGAACTGGGTGCTTCAAGCCGATCAGGTGGCGGGCCGCTGCGTCTGCTTCTCGGAACTCCTCATCGCAGAGCGGGCAGTAGTAGAGCGACCCTTGCCACCAAGCTGCTGCCTGGCGCAGAAGGGCCGCCTTGGCGTCAGTCACCGTTGTCAGCCCCATTGCTTGGGCACTGGCGGCGAGCACAGTTTCGCGGCTGGGCCTATCCATGTCGCTTATCATTATCCTTGCTGGCTTATCTCTAGGCTCCTTGGTATGGTCTGGTCAGGTGGCGGCGCACGATTGCTAATTATCAACAGACACGCTCATATGGACTTTTGCGCGCTTACCCCCCACCCGCTGCCCTGGCCCCAGTTGCGCCAAATCGTGCGCCGCCACCTGAGATGAATCCTAGCCCAGCAAGCTGAACTGCGTCTGAAAGACGACTGATAGGAGGCTTAGAGCGAGGTTGATTATACGATCCCTCAATAGTCGATCTTTTGCGCTTGTGCCTTCCTGAGGTACCTATCGGCTCGTCGGCCAGAATGAGCTTTGTATCGTTGATGAGGGCCCTGGCGATGGCCACCCGTTGCTTCTCGCCGCCCGAGAGGTCTCTAGGCAGGTAGCGCCTTCGATGGGAGAGTCCCAGCCGTTCCAGCAACTCGGCTGTTCGCCGACGGACAGCCTTTGCGCTTCCGGGGACTAGGCTAGCGGGGAAAAGGATATTCTCCTCGACCGTTAGGCTGGAGAGCAGGTTGAAGGCCTGAAAGATGAAGCCGATCTCGCGGGCTCGTACCTCCGGTAGGCGAGACTCGCTCAACCCGGTGACCTCCGTGCCATTGACGAAGATCTGGCCTGAGGTGGGGCGTAGAAGTCCACCGAGCATGGACAGGAGGGTTGTCTTCCCTGATCCTGAAGGACCCATGATGAGCACCAGCTCGCCCTTGTCGACCTCCAAAGACACGTTGTCAACGGCGAGCACCGCGGTATGCCCTGAGCCGTACACTTTTGTCAGCCCGATTGCCCGTACTGCGCTTTTGCCGCTCATACTTCTCACCTTATTCCTTAAAGACCGCCGCCGGCTCCACCCGGCCGATGTAATAAGCCGGAAGGAGCGATGCCAGGGCGACTATGGCTAGCGTGACCAGCACAAGCCTCACCAGGCTTGCCCACGGATACGCTAGAGCGATCTCGGGCGCCAGCGTTTGGACAACGGGCCGAGCTAGGTATGCCAGCGCGACCGCCACCGCCAGGCCCAGGGCGGCTACGTGTGGGGGCCAAAGTGAACATTTAGTAACATGTCCACACACCA
>JACQUE010000123.1 GCA_016210425.1 Chloroflexota bacterium
GAGCAGAAGAACGCCACCCTGGTACGGGCCTACCTGGGCTACGGTCGTCTGGAGACCCTGCGCCAGTGCGAGGCGGTCAATGCCCTCTACGACCAGCTGTGGGTGTACTACAACCTCTTCCAACCGGTGCTGCACCAGGTGAGCAAGGAGATAGTGGACGGCAAGCTCAGACGGCGGTGGGATCGGGCGCAGACACCCTACCAGCGGCTGTTGACCAGCGGCGCGCTGACACCTGAGCAAGAAGCCAGGCTGGCGGCACTCTACGCGGCGACGAACCCACGGCGATTGCGGGAGGACATCTACCGAGCCGTCGAACAGCTCTGGCAACAGGCAGATCAACGAAAGGAGGCGGCTGTCTCCGGTAACATTTCTAAATGAGTGAACTACCCCCGCTCGGTAACATTCTTATATGAGTTGACACGGGGCTCACGGGCGCGACGTTATGATCTTGATTGAACATGAGCCTTCGGCCCGGTTTCCGGCAACCCGAGACCCACTAAGCCTCGCACGATAGAGGCGGATGCGCAGATCATAAGCGCGAGATGCCAAGAGCCTACCCAACTGTAGAGGCTGCCGGCCAAGACCGATCCTGTCATCGCCCCCACGGGCATGAGCGTGTTTATCAATGATTGTCCTACGGCCACCTCAGAGGGAGCAACGTTCGTCAGCTCATAGGGTATGCTCATGATGGCCGGTGCGCCACTCCAGACCAGGACGCCCCAGAGAAACGCAAGGAGCGCAAGCAGCGGCACTGGGACGGGCAGAAACAAGGTCGCGTACACTAACGGCAGCGTCAGGCCGACCGGCCAGATCAAGGGCTTTCTGCGGCCGAGACGGTCCGACAGCACGCCTGCCCCCAAGGCCCCCACGACGCCTCCCGCAGAGCCGATGCCGGTAATGAGGCCCGCCACCGTGAGGGACAACCCCCGCTCTTCGATAAGATAGGTCGGGTAGAACGTCATGATCGGCAGCCATGACAGGTTGATGGTCAGCATGATGACCCCAAGCATCCAGAACTCCTTGCGCCCTCCAACGAGCCTGAGGGAGGATCGTTCCTTGGAGCGAGCCATCGCCTGGCGGTACTGCTCCGTGACCCGCTCGCGACCTAGAATGAGCCACAGCCCGGCCAGGGCCAAGCTCAGCGCGGCGTAAAAGGCCAAGGTCGGGCGCCAAGAGCCAAATGCTAACAACAGAAAGGGGGTCAGGATCAGGCCCAAGCCCTGAGCTGTGCTCGAAAGGCCCATTCCCATTCCCATGACCAAGGCTAGTTCTCGACGAGGCACCCATTGCAGGCGCAGCAGCACTCCGGCTGGCTGGACCCCTAGGTTCCCAGTAGCAAAGAAGACTCTGGCGTAAAAGAAACTGAAGAAGCCGGTCGCAAGTGCCTGGAAAAGGGTAAATACGCCTGCGGCGACCTGTGCGACGAAGAGGATCGCTTTGGGTCCGAACCTTACCAAGAAAACCGCTGCCGGAATGGACAGGAGGGCTTGACTCACGTATCCGGCGGCCATGAGCCAACCTGCCTGGGCGGCACTGATACCTAAGTCGCTTCGGATGCTGGGCAACATGATCCCCAGGGAGAACTGAGTTAGGCTAAAGGACTGCTGGATCAGCCACAGGAACCCTATGATCACCCACCGGTAGCGGGGGTAGCTGTCATCGGCAAGAACAGGGACTCGCGACGTTTCTGCTTGCTCTATATCCACGGCCCCTCTTTGCTGAGAAAAAAAGCCCTACCCCTGAAAAGGCACGTTCATTGTAACACATGCCTCTGCAGACCTTGCTACGCTCGGACGACCACTTGTCCGTCATAGCGCTTCCTCGTGGCTGTTTCAGAACGCCGCCCGCGCCCGCTCCAGTATAGTCCTAGTATCAGTCACCTGCTTCTCCGTCGGCTCAGAAAGCTCCACCGGCTCCCCGAATCGCTCCATGTCCTGCGCCAACTCCTTCAGCTTCCCCTTGGCTTCCTCAAGCTCCCGAGCCGGAGATCTTGTTGAGGGCCAGGTTCAGTAGTCGCGCCTGCTCCAGGGAGAGGTCGACGAAGATGACCGGCACGGTCTTGAAGCCAAGCTTCCGGGCAGCAACGAGGCGCTGGTGGCCACCGATGACGACCTTGTCCTCGCGCCTGGCGATGATGGGGTCGATGAGGCCGAACTGCCGCATGCTCCGCGTCAGGCTCTCAAGCTCGCCGTCCGAGATGCGTCTGGGGTTGGCCGGGTCGGGCCGAAGCTCCCCAATAGGAACTTGCTCTATGGCTAAATGGTGTACGGCTGCTGTCATCAGTCCCTCCTCTGCGGGCTCTTGCCTGCCAGGAACAGCTCAAACTCGTCAGGCTCCTCCTCCGGCGAGGGCAGCGCCAACCGCAGGCGGGCCGCCGGCGTGAGTCCGAACTCCGCTCCGAGCTCTCGCATTTCGTCCAGCATCACACGGGCTATCGCCACCTCCGGCCTCTGCCGCACCCTGCCCCCCCCGTCGAGGTAGTGCGTCCCGTGGAGCTCCAGCGTCTCCTTGCACTCCCGCCGCCAGGCGTATGTCTCGCAATAGCCGGCAAAGAGGAGGGCCGCACCTGTGACAACAGTACACTTTGTTCTCTGTGTCCGGATTCAGCCTCTGCAACTCGCTGACTTCTATTCCCTGGCAGCGTGGACAGCTTTCAGTCATCAGATAGCCTCACAAAACAAAAAGAGCGAGAGGGCACAGCCGGGGCATGCCTCCCGCTCTTTTGTTCTGAACCCAGTATATTTACAGACCCAGGTAACGTCAACGTCCCTTAGTTCTTGCCGTCATGGAGCTACGGCACCGAGGACTTGGGTCACCCGGGCGCGTGAGACCCCTTGCAGGCGCGCCAGCGCTGCGCGGCTTGGGACGGCTCCCGACTCAAGAAGAGCTTGCCAGGAGGTTGCGAGGTTCTGCAGGCTTCTTCTGGCAGCCGCCTTGCGATGCGACCAACTGAAAAGACTGGCTAGACGAACTGGGAAGGATTGGCGGATGACGCTCTGGGACACAAATCCGGGGAGCCAGTTTGGTGGCTCAAAGCGTGAACGGCTTAGAGCCGTCTCCATTTCTGGGACCTGCGCCACCTCCGTTCCATAAAGCTCCAGCAGCATCCGCCGCTCAGGGCTCCGGTTGCCGGAGACGGGGCTGAAGGCAGACCGGCTTGCCGAGACGGCCCCTTCGCGTCCCTGAACCTCCCCGCCATCTCTCGCACTATTCGCACATCGTCTGTCCCAAGGGCCGACAACGGAGGGATGGCCCACTCAGAGTTCGGAGATGCAGACCTTCTGTGTTCCCTAAGGCAGCACGGCCCGTCCGGCACCGCCGCCGGCGCTGATGACCTCGCCGGTGATTGCCCCTGCCTTGGGGGAAGCCAGGAAGGCCACGACCCAGGCAACATCTTGAGCATCGACGATACGACGGATGGGGTTCCCCTGGGCCATCTCTCTTTCGATCTCTTCCACGGTCGTGCCTCGCTCTTGGGCGCGGGCGGCCAGCATCTGGTCGAGATACTCAGTGCGGGTGGAACCGGGATGCACCACGTTGACGGTAATGCCGAACGGACCCAACTCTTCGGCAAGGGTCTTGCTCATGTGTACGATGGCGATGTTGCGAGCGCCGGTGCTGTAGGCTCCTGGCTGTCGGGCCGAGAGCCCACCCACATTGATGATCCTCCCCCATCCCTGGCTCTGCATGTGAGGTGCTGCCGCACGGGCACAGCGCAGATAACCCAGGAACTTCACATTCAGGTCCTCAAGCATGAGTTCGTCGCGAACGGTGGGTAGAGGGCCAGTGGCCAGGCCGCCTGGCTTGCCAGCGTTGTTTATCAGGATGTCCAGGCGGCCAAAAGCAGCTACCGTCGCCTGCACCAGTCGTTCTACCTCGTCAGTCCGCGACACATCCGCGACGATAGGGAGCACCTTACGCCCTGTCTGATTGCGGATATCGCCGGCTGCGGCCTCCAAAGGCTCCTCCTGCCGGGCGCAGATGGCAATGTCGGCTCCCTCTCGGGCCAAGGCCAAAGCAATGGCTTTGCCGATCCCTTTGCTGCCGCCCGTTACCAGGGCTACCCTTTCCAGTAACTCCAGGTCCATGGACGCTCCCTTTCTCCAGCGTATTCACTGGGGTCTATTATAACGGACTTTGCCCGCTCTGCGTCGGGAGAGGCGTTTGACGGAAGACTGGCATCTAGAGCAGTCTCCATTGCCTACGTCGTTAACCCACATCGTTCTTAGCCCAGGAGGCTGGATAGTTCTTGCGCTAAGTGGGGGCGTGGCCCGAACGCACGCCGGTCTGAGACGAGCCGTGGGCCATCAAACACCATGTGATGATGGTGCGTCGGCCACCAAAGAATCCTATAATAGGGCGAACCTGTGGCTGTCAAGGAGAGACGAGGGCGTCGTGGGATCACAGAAGGATATGCTTGATGTCATTGTGGTCGGAGCCGGCAACGCCGGGCTTGTCGCCGCGATATCGGCGAAGCACCACGCGGCTCGTGTCCTCCTGTTGGAGAGGTCCCCCGAGTGGATTCGGGGCGGCAACAGCCGCCACACCCGCGACATCCGCTACCCCCACGGCGCCGAGGACCCTTACACCGCTGGTGTCTACTCGGAAGAGGAGTTGCTGGACGACCTCCTGCGAGTCGGAGGCTCGCGCGTCAATATGGAGCTGGCGCGCCTATGCGTCCGAGAGTCGGCTAACGTCGTGTCCTGGATGTCCGAGCACGGCGTCAAGTGGCAGCAGCCGCTTAAGGGGACGTTGCACCTGAGTAGGACGAACGGCTTTTTCCTGGGTGGGGGCAAGGCGCTCGTGAATGCCTACTTCAAGACGGCTCAGCGGATGGGAGTCGAGGTGCGGTACGAGGCGAGCGTGGAGGAGCTGATTATCGATGGCCAGTCGGTCCGGGGCGTGATTGTCGAGCGCCACGGCGAGCGGCGGACTCTCTGGGCAAGAGCCGTTATCTTAGCTAGCGGCGGCTTCGAGGCGAACGTCGAGTGGCTCCGGGAGTGCTGGGGGACGGCTGTAGACAACTTCGTGGTCCGCGGCACGCCGTACAACGACGGCCGGCCCTTGGCGGCCCTTCTGCGGGCGGGCGCGATGCCGGTGGGCGACCCGAAGGCAGCCCACGCCGTCTCCGTCGACGCACGAGCGCCGAAGTTCGATGGCGGCATCGTGACCAGGCTGGACTCCATCCCCTTCGGGATCGTCGTTAACAAGCACTGCCAGCGCTTCTACGACGAAGGGGAAGAAATCTGGCCCAAGCGCTACGCAATCTGGGGTGGCCTGATCGCTGAGCAGCCCGACCAGATCGCCTATTCGATCTTCGACTCCCGAATGCTGGGCGAATTCCTGCCCTCCTTGTACAGGCCGTTTCAAGCTCAGACATTCCCTGAGCTAGCCGCTGCCCTCGGCCTCGATGCCGAGGCCCTCACCGCGACACTGGAAGAGTACAACCGCCACGTGTCGCGCGAGGGCAGCTTCAACCCGGCCATCCTGGACAACTGCAGCACCAGGGGGCTCGATCCCCCTAAGACCCACTGGGCGATGCCCATCGAGGTGCCACCCTTCTACGGCTATCCCCTGCGGCCCGGGATCACCTTCACGTATCTGGGGCTCGCAGTAGACGAGACGACGCGTGTCCAGATGAGGGCGGGAGCGCCCTTTGCCAATTTGTATGCCGCCGGCGAGATCATGTCCGGAAACATCTTAACGCGTGGTTACTTAGGAGGCTTTGGCCTCACCATTGGCACTGTTTTCGGCAGGATCGCCGGGAAAGAGGCTGCAAAGCATGCCGCCCGATGATCTCGTCGAAAAAGCCATTTGGCAGCTCGAAGTCTGTAACGCCTGCCGCTACTGTGAGGGCTACTGTGCGGTGTTCCCGGCGATGGAGCGGCGCCAAAGGTTGACGGAGCCAGATGTCTACTACCTGGCCAACCTCTGCCACGACTGCCGCCCGTGCTACTACGCCTGCATGTACGCGCCACCCCACGAGTTTGCCGTCAATATCCCCCAGACCTTCTCCGAGGTCCGGCGACGTACTTATAGCCGCTACGCTCTGCCCGGTGGGTTCACCGGCCTCACTGGGACCAACTTCCGGCTATTGGCTATGGTTGCAGCCCTTAGTCTGCTCTTCTTCGGGGCCGTGGTAGCGCTGACCAGCGACCCCGCGGGGATCTTCTCTGTTCACGACGGGCCGGGGGCCTTCGAGGAGGTCATCCCATATGCGGCCATGTTTCTGCCGGCGGTCCTAATGGCGCTCTACGCCGTGGTGGCCATCGTCATCGGGGTTGTCAGGTTCTGGGGAGAGACCCGCGGCCCGCTGCGCGATCTTTTCGATCTGCGGGCCCTGGTCGGAGCAGGTGCCGATGCGCTCACTGTGCGCTTCATGCAGGGCGGCGAGGACAACGGCTGCTACTACCCTGGTGAGGGGGCGTCCAAGTCCCGCTGGCTGCTGCATTTGCTCGTATTCTGGGGGTTCATCTTCGCGTTCATCGCCACATCGATCGCCTTTGTCTATCAGGACATCTTGGGCACACCCGCCCCATATCCGATCCTGAGCCTTCCGGTCATGTTCGGCAGTGTCGGAGGCATCGGCATGATCGTGGGTGCAACCGGGCTGGTCTACTTGAAATGGCGGAGCGATCCGGCTCCGAGTGACCAAGTCAGCGCGGCGATGGACTACAGTTTCCTTGCGGTCTTGGACCTCGCGGCGATCACCGGCATGCTCCTCCTGGGCCTGCGGGGCACCCCGGCGATGGGCTCTCTGCTGATCATCCATCTGGCGATGGTGTTCGCTTTGTTCGTGACCGCGCCGTACGGCAAACTTGCCCACTTCGTCTATCGATATTTGGCGCTAGTGCAGAACAGGATAGAGGCCCGGCAACAGCCATGAGCCGATGGTGGCGGCGGAAGCCCAACTTGCTAGTGATCGGCATTTCGTGGCGAATACGAGTGGGTAACACCTTGGCACGAGACTGGGTGGAGGGTTGGCATCCCCTAGGGCCCGACAATTCCAGGTCGACTAGCGAATGAACGCTCGATGTAGCATGAGTCTTACCGCCAGAAAGGAGGTTTTCAGACACAACAGGGCAATGCCTACGGAAAACCCCCAGGCGATAAGCGCAGGCCTCTCCCACAGGTTTACATATGCTGCAGCCACGTTATATATGCCCAGCAAAAGAGGTGGCAGGGAGGCGGGGCCAGACCACTTGAGGATTAATCTCAACCGCCGGATCGAATTGATCTCGTTCCTTACGTTGTCCAAGTGCATCCGCCAGTACTCAGGGGTGTCAACCAGCTTTTCGGATACATAGGTAACAATATCGGCGTCAGGCTGAATCACCGTCCGAGCCAACAATGGATGCTGGCCCAACGGAGCAGGGAACACCGTGGGATATCGGGTGCAAATCTCGATGCCTCCATCGATGTACAGTCTCGCCATGGTGATGAACGGATTCCTCAATCGAGTCACCTAATCGGAGAAATCAATCTGAACAGCGACTGCAACAGACTCGTGGCGATGCCTATAAGTTCTTTCCAGAAGTCGACAGACGTTATTACTGCTTCTCGGTGCATGGCCAGTAGAGCCTCGTGGCCTCCGTGGGCATACTCTGGCTGTATCCGCGTGATCACATCGCCGTCAAGTTGAATGACGGTTTGCATGGCGATTTCCTCGACGCCGATTTCCCAGACCTTCCGAATCAAAGCTATCTGATGTGGCGTTAATCTAAGTTGAGGTAGGTTCTGTATCTCTTCTCTTGTGCAATCGTTGTCCCACTTTTCCTCGTGCCGCGACCGTAGGTCCTCAAAGACACCGTTGATCTGACCTGACATGTCTCTGATTCTGTAGAGCATGTACAGACCGGCTTCCTGCGTCGGCGTGAGGGTGGCTCCGGCCTCGGTTAGCCTGCTGATCTCGGTCTTCGTCAGTTTGCGAAACCCGTCAAAGGCAGCATAGCTGCCAAGGCGTTCCAGATCTAAGCCGCCCGTGTCGACATTGAGATCGCGGAGTTTGAAACAGTAGTCCTTCCCTATGTCGATCAGGGCATGGCGGGGATCCGGCATCTTTCCACCGGTAATGTTGGGCTTTATGATCGTGTTTATCTCGAGGTTGACGAGATCAACGGCAACAGTCCTGATCTGGTCAGTGATGCTGCTCACGTCTCAGAGCCCTGCTGTTGCCCGAGCCACTCTTGGGCAAGACTGTAGAGTGCTCTTAGAGCGGCGATGTTCTTGAGCACTATTTCATGCCCCTCTTTCTCTCTGTTGGCGTGAAAGTCTCTGAGGCTCTGGTATTCTCCAGTGACGAACACCGGATCGAATACGGTTTTGATGTCACCCTGCAGAAGGTCGATCCTCGTTAGGATAACCTTCGGATTCTGGTCCCAGTCGATATCTGCGTTGCTGGTTTCGCCGCCCTTGATTGGCCCGACAGCCGTCACAATCTCGAGCGAGACCAACTTCTCAAGCGCATTCTTGATGGTGGTGAGCAAGTCTGCCACTGGATCTCCTCCTTTGGTATTGCGGGACTACAGCGTCAGCCTGGACGCTTTGGCCACGCTTTGCCTGTAGCTGGCCGAGCATTTCGCGGCGGATTTGCCGCAACCGCTACGGGATCGGCGGCTTGGCTGATTCTACCACGATAGTCCAGGGCTCACAACGAAGCTGTGCCGATGCTCACAAGATCTGCTTGCACAACGTACATCGTCGGAAGGAACGACGGGTGAGACCGGACATCCGTATTCCCTCCTCATGATCATCAGTGCTTGTGTCGGTGTGTCCTTCCCGAAAGCCGTTACTCAACTCGGTGGACACCAGGGGTCCACCAGTACGTCTCAACGCCGGGCGCGATAGAATGGGCAAGGGCAGAATGCTACTTGACAAAGCCTTTAGGAAGCTGTAAGCTTTAGCTAATACAAGCTCCGAAAACGCAAACCCACCGAAAGGTGGGGACGCAAAGCCACGGATCTAAGGCCATAACAGTGGCTATGACCGCCGGGCTGCCGAAGAGAGAATAGCGACACTAGCTGTTTCGCCAGCGGTAGCCATAAGCGAAACAGCTTTTTGCTTCCTGACATCCAGGCTCTGCAGACTAAACCTATTTCATATCAGATCCGTTTTCTTACTTGATGGCCGGTCCTTGTGGCCAGGCAGTGGGAGCCGCCCGAAAAGGAGGTGCTGACCGGGGAATATGATGCCGGCACGA
>JACQUE010000121.1 GCA_016210425.1 Chloroflexota bacterium
GATGAGGTAGAAATTGCGGAGCCTGGCGCCGCCCCGAGGCGGGTAAGGTAGCTCCGGTGCGAGGACGAGGAGCCTCATTGGCGCAGGACCTTGTGATAGACGGTGATGGTCTCCTGGGCCGTGCGCCGCCAGTCGAAGCGCCTGACCTGAGCCAGGCCGCGCTCCCGTAGGGTGCGCCGCAGATCGGCATCAGCGTGAAGCTGGAGGAGCGTGGATGCCCATGATTCCGCATCCTGAGGGTCGAGGAAGATGGCCGCCTCGCCCAGCATCTCGTGCATGGCGGGTAGGTCGGAGGACACGACGGGTGTCCCGCAGGCCATGGCCTCAAGAGCGGGCAACCCGAAGCCCTCGTACAGCGATGGGAAGGCGAAGGCCCAGGCGGTGTTGTAGAGGAAGAGCAGGTCTTCGTCGGTGGCCCGGCCGTAGAAGCGGACAACATCCGAGAGCTTCAGCTCCTCGACAAGCCGCAGGGTGTCCTGGTACAGCCAGCCGTTCTCTCCTACCACCACCAGGCAGTGGTTCAATTTCGGATCGCGTTCCCTGAGGAGCGCCAGCGCATTTAGCAGGGTGCCCAGGTTCTTGCGCGGGCTGATCGTTCCGACCCAGAGCATGAACGTGGGTGGAAGTCCGTGTCGCTGACAGAAGCGCATAGCCGGTCCTTCGTCGAGCAAGGGCCGGAAACGGGAGTCGATGCCCAAACGCACGACGTCTATTCTCGCCTCCGCGACGCCCAGCAAGTCGCAGATGTCGTCGCGCGTAGCCTCTGACTCGGCGATGATGCCCTCGGCGTTCTGCACGGCCCGCCCCACCTGGCCGTAGTAACGCTCGCTCTCCTTGGTGAGCAGGTTGGGTAAGCGCAAGAAGGCGAGGTCGTGGACGGTGATGACGGCCTTGCAGCGGCGGCGGAAAGGCGGGATGAAGTCCGTGCAGTGGAGGAGGTCGATCTGGGCGCCGATGAGCTCCAGGGGGAGTATAAGCTGCTCGAAGCGGTGATGGGGTGGGGTCCAGACCGAGTAGAAGCGAAACTTGGGGCCCATGACCTGGCCCCGCGCGCGGCGCCCCTGGAGGACGGTGAACTCGTCATCGCAGTCGGTCTTGGCGAGCGCACCCAGCAGGTGGGAGATGTAGCTCTCGATTCCTCCCTGTCGGTAGCCCAGCAGCCGAGCGTCAATGCCGATGCGCACACGCTTCTCCTAAGGCAGGAGCGTCACCCGCACCTTGGCCAAATTCTCGATGGAACCGTCCTTGAAGCTGCGGCTGAAGACTTCGACCGTGCCCTCTTGCTCCTTGTCGGTCTTAAAGGGCAGGTCGAGGGCGTAGGTGCCTCGCTCCGGAGCGCCCCTGCTGGCGTTGGTGGAGCCGCTGCCCAAAGTCTTGCCTGTCGCATCCTTGACGGCAATCTCCACGTGGGCCTCGAAGACCATAGCTGTTCCCGTGATGTGCACGGGGCTCTTCACGCGGTCGCCGGGCTTCGGGCTGGATATGTCGATGTTGGTAACGGAAGGCACAACGGTCGGCGAGGCTGTGGCGGATGCCGTCGGCGACGCCACAGCCGTCGGTGACGGCACTGTCGTGGCGGGCCGGGTCGCTGTCACGACGGCAGGGGTAACGGCAGGGACCTTGGTGGCGGTGGCGGTCGGGGCGGGCAGAGGCGTGGCTGTCGGCGTCTCTTTCGGTTTCATGCAGCTCGTCAAGAGGACGGAGAGGAAGAGGGCAGATATCAGCCCCTTGGCAGCGTACCTCATGCTCGCACCTCCGGCCATTTGGCATATTCTACAGCCGCGCCGTCGCCAGGTACAAGCACGAGGAGGTTTGACATCGGAAAGTCTCGATGCTAGAATCACAGTTGAGCCCTTTCTAAGGAGGAAAGCGATCTACGCAATTATCGAAACAGGCGGCAAGCAATATAATGTCGCGCCGGGCCAGACGATAGATGTTGGGCGATTGGGCGCGCAGGCTGGTGAAACCCTGGTGCTGGAAAGGGTGCTCATGGTGGCCGATGGGGAGAAGAAGCTCATCGGCCAGCCGATGGTGCCGGGCGGCAAGGTAACAGCCACCGTGCTAGGTGAAGTGCGGGGCGACAAGGTCATCGTCTTTAAGTACAAACCGAAGGTCCGCTACGACAAAAAGACCGGGCATCGGCAGCACTACACTCGAATAACGATAAACGACATTTCCTGGGAAGGCGCCGCGCCGGCATCGGCGGAAGCGAGCGCGCCCACGCGACGGCGGCGCACACGGGCTAAGGCCAGCGTGCCGGTCGTCGAGATGGAGCAGGGCGAGGCGGGAAAGGTCGAAGGAGGAGCCGATGGCGCATAAGAAAGGGGGCGGCAGCTCCCGTAACGGACGCGACAGCCAGCCCAAGCGGCTGGGCGTGAAGCGGTTTGCCGGCCAATACGTCAAGGCCGGAACAATCATAGTGAGACAGCGGGGCACCGCGATCCACCCAGGCGACAACGTGGGCCTGGGTAGGGACTTCACTCTGTTCGCGCTGACGGATGGGTTCGTCGTATTCCAGCCGTACAGCAGGGACCGGAGGAAGGTGAGCGTGGCCCCTGGGCAAGGAGCGTAATGAAGGCCAAGATACATCCGGAATACGTGGAGGCCACGGTGACCTGTGCCTGTGGCAACACCTTCAAGACGCGCTCCACCAAGCCCGTGCTCAAGGTAGAGCTTTGCAGCCAGTGTCACCCGTTCTTCACCGGCGAGCAGCGCATCGTCGACACGGCGGGGCGTGTGGAGCGCTTCAAGAGGCGCTACAACATCAAGGACTAACGGCGAGTGGTCTCCGAATGGAGCTAAGGCGCGGCCTTGGCTCCTTCTTTTTTGGCGGGAGCTGACCTTTGGCCAAGCCTTTCTACTATGGGGGCCAGGCGGTCCTTGAAGGGGTGATGATCCGTGGGCGTAACAACGCCGCCATCGCGGTGCGCCGCCCCAACGGCGAAATCGCGGTCCGCATCGAAAGGATCGACTCCCGTGGCTACGGTCGGCTGCGGGGGATACCTTTTTTGCGAGGGCTGATCATCCTTTGGGAGGCGCTGAGCCTTGGGATAAGGAGTCTCCTCTACTCCGCCAATGTCGCTCTAGAGGAAGAAGAGGTGCAGCTCACGGGCGCTAAGGCCTGGGTGACCATGGCGCCAGCCTTGATCTTTGCCCTTGCAGTATTCTTCGTTCTCCCCCTCTTGCTGGTCACGTGGCTCGACCGTCACATGCAGTCAGCCATCGTCAGCAACCTGGTGGAAGGCGTGGTGCGTCTTGCCGTCTTCCTGCTGTACCTGAAGGTAATAAGCCTCATGCGCGACATCCAGCGTGTCTTTGCCTATCATGGAGCGGAGCACATGGCTATCCATACGTACGAGAACCGGTGGCCTCTGGAGGTTGCCTCCGCCAGGTCTTTCAGCACTGCTCACCCGAGATGCGGCACGGCCTTCCTGCTCATCGTCATGGTGGTGGCCATCGTCGTCTTCGCGCTGCTGGGGCAGCCGACGCTCTGGCTGCGGATCATCTCGCGGATCGTCCTCGTGCCGGTCATCGCCGGCATCTCCTACGAGTTGATGCGTCTTACTGCGGCCCATGTCGCCAACCCGGTGGCGCGTCTTATCTCGGCGCCGGGCATGGCCCTCCAGGCGATGACCACGCGCCCGCCGGACGACAGCCAGATCGAGGTGGCGCTGACGGCCTTGCGCGAGTCCCTCGTGGCGGACGGCGCTCTGCCGCAGGAGCAGGCCGCGCAGACCTAGACACAAAGAAGGCCCGGCGTCCGCCAGGCCACCCTCGGCTTGAGACAGCTCCCGCTAGCGGCGGCGCTTGCTCAACTCCTCCCAAATCTCCTTCGGCGATAGCCCGCAGGCAGAGAGCAGGACCAAGCTGTGGAACCAGAGGTCGGCTACTTCGTAAATGGTCTCGCCTCTATCGTTGTTCTTAGCTGCGATCACGGCTTCGCCCGCCTCCTCGATCACCTTCTTGCTGATACGGTCGATGCCGTTCTTGAAGAGGGACGCTACGTAGCTACCTTCAGGTAGCTCCCGCTTGCGCCCTTCGATGACCTCGAATAGCTCCGCCAGCACCTCGGCCCGCGAGGGGAGCTGCGCTATCTGCTCATCCGGCAGTTCAAATAGAGCATAGCCGGGCTCGCCGGTTGCCGCCTCCACTCGTTGAAAGAAGCAGCTCTGCTTGCCGGTGTGGCAAGCTGGGCCGGCAGGCTCCACCTGGAGGAGGATGGCGTCGCCGTCGCAGTCGGCGAGGATGCCGCGCACCCGGAGGTAGTTACCGGATGTCTCGCCCTTGTGCCATAGCTCTTTTCGGCTGCGGCTGTAGAACCAGGCATCGCCCGTCTGAAGGGTCTGCGCCAGGGCTTCGGCGTTCATGTAGGCGAGCATCAAGACGACGCCGGTGCGGGCGTCTTGGACGATGGCCGGTATGAGCGGCTGCGACACGAAGTCCAGCATCGTAACCTCACTTTTTGGCTTAAGGACTGCTGGGCCTATGATAGCAGACCGAAGGCCCCTGGTGTAGTGTGTCACGGTGGTGACCAAATTGTCTTTGCTGGTACCTGGGGCTATAATGGCCTAAGCGCGGGAGAGCGGAGCCTTGACATAATATCAGGGGCTGGATGAGATATCTTCCTCTCTGGCTGGTGGCCTTCCCCTTGCTTCTGACGGCATGTCTGGGGGCGAGCGCCTCGTCTGCTCCAGCCACCACGAGTGCGTCACCGTGCGCCGATGCCGCATCCTGGGCCGATGCCGGAGGTTTCATCGGCCAGCGCAAGACATTCACGGGCATCGTAGCCCTGGTGCAGAGGGCAGATGGCGCCGCCACTCTCGGAGTCTTTGACCC
>JACQUE010000145.1 GCA_016210425.1 Chloroflexota bacterium
AGTGGTGGCGGTTCCCCAAGGAGCTCTGCACTCGGCCGTTCATGGTGTAGTCCATGATGGCGGCCCCAAGGTGCGGCATGACACTCTCAGCTTGCGACATATCGATGAACTGGCCCTCCCCAGTGCGGAGGCGAAAGTTGAGGGCGGTCAGAACGGCGAACACGGCCGTTACCGCTGCCACAGCATCCGGATGCAGGATGTTGGAGCTTTGCGAGAGGTCTTCGTCCGGGTAGCCGCGCAGAGCAGTATGGCCGGCTACAGCGTCTATGCTGTCGCCCAGCGTGACGAAGCCCTTGTAAGGTCCTTCGACGCCGAATCCAGGCATGGATATCATAATGATGTCCGGCTTGACAGCTCTAAGGGCCGGGTAGTCGATACCCAGCTTCTGCACCTGTCCAGCGGCGTAGTTCTCGATAACGATGTCGCTAAGGGCGACAAGGCGCTTGAGCAAGGTCAGGCCCTTTGGCCGTGTGAGGTCGAGAGTTATGCCCATCTTGTTGCGATTTGCCGAGTTGTACGAATCGAAGCGCTCCCAGGGGCGATCGCCGGGCTCGTCGCCGACATACCCTATCGCCCCCGGCGCAGGCCGAAGAGGCGACCGGGTGATAGGGACGCGCTGGATCGATTCTACTTTGATCACCTCGGCTCCCATATCGCCGAGCAACGTCCCGCCATACGGGCCGGCCCAGGCCTCGCCCAGCTCAACGACACGTATGCCCTCAAGGGGTAAGCTGCCCATGCCTGCTCTCCTCTAGATCACACCTAGCTGCCGCAGCCTGACCAGGTCCTCCCGGCTGTAGCCGAGCTGGCGGCAGTAGATCTCTTCGTTATCTTGCCCTAGCAGAGGCGCCGGACGGCGCACCTGCCACGGGCTCTCCGCCATTCTGAAGGGCGCGCCAGGATACTGGAATCGACCGGCCACAGGGTGTTCGACTTCAACGAAGAAGCCCCTGGCGCGATACTGTGGGTCCTCCAGCAACTCCGCAGTCGTATAGACAGGCGTTACTATGACGCGGTGCCTCTGGGCAAGGCGGAATATCTCGCTCTTGGTCCTCTCCACAAGCCACGGCAGGAAGATGGCTTCGAACTCGTCAGCGTGCTGGAGCCGGGCCTCGGTGGTAGCGAATCGGGGATCGTGTAGGAGTTCTGGCTTGCCAAGCATCTGGACCAGCCTCGCCCACTGGCGTTCGTGGTTCCCAGAGATGGCGATGAAGCCGTCCTTACACGGGTAGACGCCCCTTAAGAAGGCGCCCAGGCGACCCGCGCCCTCTCGCCTTGGAGGCCGGTGTGTGTATGGGAAACGCAGGAGGCGACTATCCACCGAACCCATCAACGACTCTATCAGAGACACATCAACATGCTGGCCACTACCCCTTAGCTTTGCCCCAATCACCGCGCACATGGTGGCGCTAGCCGCTGCTGCCCCCGCGAAGTATTGGAGCATGTGCTCGGCGTATCTGACCGGCTCACGTTTCTCAAGGCCTACACGATACATCCGGCCGGTCATGGCGAAAGCCGTTATCTCGGAAGCCCGGTAGTCTCGATAGGGGCCGGTTTGGCCGAAGTTGGAGACGGAAGTCATGACCAGTCTAGGGTTCAGCTTCTCCAGTTCATCGTAGGCGAAGCCTAGCGAGGGCATAACCCGCGGCTCGAAGTTCTCCACAAGGATATCTGCTCTCATGATCAGTTTCAGGAGAATCATCTTCCCCAGAGCGGCTTTGAGATTGAGGGTTATCCCCATCTTGTTCGTGTTCAGGTGGAGGAAAAGCCCGCTCCTCTCGGGGTCGGGAAGATCATTCGGGAACGGTCCGATTCGGCGTGCCCCATCACCGATACCGGGCCTTTCAACCTTGATGACCTCAGCGCCGTAGTCAGCCAGAAGCTTGGTGCAGTAGGGCCCTGCGACGTAGTGCGTGAGGTCCAACACGACTAAATCGGATAGGGCCTTTTTAGGGCTGCTCGGATTCCCAGGCAGAACCTTCTCAAGCGTCATCGTCTAGGGATTCCTCTCCGCAGCAGGCCGACGCCACGTAAAGCGCCACTGCGGGTAGTACGCTCGGGGCAGCGATTCTTGCCGGCCGCTCAAGCGGGAGATAGGTAAATGCCAGGATTGCACCTTTAAGATGGGGGCGGCTCCGTTCATCGATCGCCCAGCTACGAGGAGATACGCTACCTGAACGCTGAACTGGCAGCGGGAAGGCGAAAGGGGATGGGATGGAATGGTAAACAGTCTGACGGGTACGATAACTGAGCACAATGGTCCTCAGTGCTCTCAGCATTGCGTGACATCTGGCCAGGGAGACTCTGCTGCCAGTTTCAGATGATGCTTACTTCTTGGCCCCTCCCGCTGGCGAGAGAACAAACACCTTGAACTCGCGCTCGGAATACTTTTGAAAGTGCCCCCAAAAGAAGAAGAAATTCGTCAGAATCGGCCAGAGACGGCGCCTCTCCTCGGCATCCACCTTGCGCGCCCTGACCTCCCACCTGCGCTCCTTTATCTGAACCCATGCTCGCGGGTTCGCTTCCAGATTCAGCGCCCAGTAAGGGTGATGCTCCAAGCCGGCTAGGGAGCCCACGACGATCACATCTTCGCCATGCTGCATGTAGTTGGCGGGAACAGTAACCTCTTTTCCTGTCTTGCGCCCGATGGTTGTGAGCAGTAAGGTGGGGCCACCCATAGTCTCGTCGGCGCCCTCTCCCTGCGTTGCTAGGTAACTGCGCACTTGCTCCTTCCCGCTAGCTCTAATGCGCTCGGCGGTGCGGCTTTCTAAGAAAGCTGCCCAGTCTTCTTCCGTCATGAAATCGGGCTTCGGAACCTCTGCTCCGCTCATCACGTCTCCTCACTATTGCGGCTTACGGCTGGCAAGGTCGCTCGAACCTCTTTCTATTGTGTCCCCACGGGCTGGCCGGACGCTCGGTCGAGCTCTTCAAACACTTCGTTTGCGATGCGGAAGCCCTCGATGGCGGCCGGAAAACCGGCGTACACGCACATGTGCAGGATGATCTCACACACTTCCGTTCTGGTGAGGCCTACATTCAGGCCCCCTTGGATATATGCCCGCAACTGCTCCAGCCTTTGCAGTGCGGTGAGGGCTGCGATGGTGATCATGCTCCGGTACTTCATCTCCAGCCCTGGCCGCGACCACACATCCCCCAGGACGGTGGTCACCGAGAGGCTCCGCCAGTCCGCCTCGATCTCTGCTGGCACTTTGAAGCGAGGGATGCTCACCGAGCTAGGCGGGAAGAGCTTCCCTGCAGTCTCCCGTGCACGCGCTAGGCGTTCGTCTGACCCATTGCCCACTATCACTTCTCCTTGAACGGGATGCGCCCTTGCGGACTAATTGTTGTTCAGTGTGAGGTACGGGGGGCGGTTGTGTCAAGGAGACCAGGTCGCTAGCAACGAGCTACGAGGCCTTCATATGACGTGAACCCCTGGCTGATCCAGAGCTGGGCTCGTGTCACAACCTCGTGCTGTGTCGGGCCCACGAAAGCATATTGTGCCCCCACTACCGGTATCTCTTCAAGGCAAAATGGTCGCCAATTAGAAGGACCGCGAAGAGACGTGAGGCTTACTATGTTGCACCTGGTCATCTCGTGATGGTGGAATGGGGTACTGAGCTAGTGGAGTTCAGCCCGGAGGAAGAGTTCAGGAAGACGAGGAGGTCCTTCAGGCAGCCTAAAGCGTTAGCCTATCCGCTCCACGCCGCCCATGAAAGGGCGCAGGGCGTCGGGTACGACGATGGAGCCGTCGGGCTGCTGGTAGTTCTCGATGACGGCGATCATGACGCGCGGCAGGGCGAGGCCGGAGCCGTTGAGGGTGTGGACGTACTCGGGGCGGGCGCCGGTCTCAGGTCGGTAGCGGATGTTGGCACGGTGGGCCTGGAAGTCGCCGCAGTTGCTGACGGAGCTCACTTCCAGCCACTCGCCGACGCCCGGCGCCCAGACCTCGATGTCGTAGGTCATGGTGGCAGCGAAGCTCAGGTCGCCGGAGCAGAGTTGGAGCAGGCGGTGCCTCAGCCCGAGGGCGCGGCAGATGTCGCGGGCATCCTCGACCATGCGGTCCAGGGCCTCAGATGACTGGTGCGGCTCCACGAACTTATACATCTCCACCTTGTCGAACTGGTGGCCACGCTTGAGGCCGCGCACGTCGCGCCCCGCCGACATCTTCTCGCGCCGGAAGCATGGTGTATAGGCGACGTAGTTTATAGGCAGGCTGCCGGGCGGCAGGATCTCGCCGGCGTGGAGGCTGGTGAGCGGCACTTCTGCCGTCGGGATCATCCACAGGTCGTCCTCGATGTCACGGTAGAGATTCTCCTCGAACTTGGGGAGCTGCCCCGAGGCCTGCATGACCTCGCGCTTGACCATGTAGGGCGGGTAGATCTCCGTGTAGCCGTGGCGGTTGACCTGGATGTCGAGCATGAGGGCGATGAGGGCGCGCTGGAGGCGGGCGCCCAGGCCGCGCAGAACATAGAAGCGCGTGCCGGACAGCCTGACGCCGCGCTCGAAGTCGATGATCCCCAGGGCCTCGCCCAGCTCCCAGTGAGGCCGCGCCGGAAAGCCCTGCTCGCGCGGCTGCTCCGCCTCGACGACGACGTTGCTGCGCTCGTCGGCGCCGCTGGGCACGCGGTCATCCACGAGGTTGGGTACTTGCAGCAGCAGCGCGTTGAGATCGGCCTCGATGGTGGCCACCTGGGCGTCGAGCTCCTTGATGCGATCGCCGACCTGGCGCATCTCGGCGATGAGTTCCGGCGGCTTCTGCTTCATGGCGCCGATCTGCTTCGAGACCTCGTTGCGGTGGGCGCGCAGGTTGTCCGCCTCGGTCTGAAGGCGGCGGCGCTCCACGTCCGCGACCAGGATGGCGTCGATGGGGGCGTCGGCGCCGCGGCGGGCCATGTGCCGGCGCACGAGGGCGGGGATTTCGCGGATGAGCTGCAGTGAGAGCATAATGGTGCCTCACTGTCACCCTGAGCGTAGC
>JACQUE010000146.1 GCA_016210425.1 Chloroflexota bacterium
GCCACACTGTGTAGCTCTCTCCATTGAGTCGAGGCAGCCCTGCCACGTTCAGGTTTACCTGCCCCTCGGCCATCACGACCTCGGCTATGCCGCTAGCGCTCTTGGGCCCAGTGTTGGAGACACCATCAAGATAGGAGAGGACTACGCGGATGGGTGCGCCATTGGCAAAGGCGAGGCCGCCGTTGGCCGCCATTGCGCTGAGGACGATAAAGCCGATCCCAAACACAAGCAGTATCCTTCTCATCTCACTCCAGGCCTTTCTTCTGTCTTCCTATCGGAATGCCTAAACGGCCGCTTTACGGACCTTTAGGGATCTCAATGGCAACTTCTCGAGCATGCCGACGCCCGTCAAGGCGCCGCGTAACCTGAGAATGGCGCGAGTATGAAGCTGGTGAACCCGCGACTCCGAGATGTTCATGATCTTGCTTATCTCGCGCAGCGTCAGCTCCTCGACGTAGTAGAGGTTGATGACCAGCTTCTCCCGCTCGGCGAGGCCGCGCACCGCCTTAAGCAGGGCGTCCCGCAGCTCATCCCGCTCGGCCTCGCTTGCCGGGTCCGGGCTGTCTTCATCAGCGAGGAGCTCGTGTAAATGGGTAGGTTCGTCACCGTCGCTGGAATGGAGCACGCTCTCCAGGGATAGCAGAGTGTAGCTGCACTCCTCCACCATCTTGTGGTAGTCGCCGATCGCCATGTTCAGGTAGCCCGCTACCTCTTCGGACGTAGGGTTTCTCTGCAGATCCTGCTGCAACACGGCGACCGCCCTATCGATCATCCTAGCCTTGGCTATCGTTGAGCGGGAGACCAAGCCGGTACCCCTGATGGCGTCCACGATACTGCCCCGAATCCTCTGGATAGCATAGGTCTCGAACTTCACGCCGCGCGACGGGTCGAAGCGATCAACGGCGTTGATAAGGCCGATGGTGCCATGGCTGATGATGTCGTCGGCATCCAGGATCCCCAGCGTCCCCAGGGCCATCCGGCCGATGACGTACTTCACCAGCGGGGCATACCGCCTGATGATCTCCTGGCGCAAAGCAGGGGCCCTCCCGGCCACGTATTCGCTCCAAAGATCGTCACTCACACGGCACCCCCACACACCACTCGGGCCTTATCCCCCTCCCGGGGTCTAAGCTTGTCCATCTCCGTCCTCCGGAAGCCTCTCCCCCCTTGCGGTTTCTGCAGGGGGCTGCTTCCTCTTCTCAACCCTGTCCTCAATGAGAGAGACCAGGAGATAGCCCACAAAGCCTACCGAGGCGAAGGCGATTGTGCTTTTGATCAGGATGCTTTCGATGCTCGACCCGGCCAGGAGCCCCAACGTGTAGACGATAACGAGGGCCATCGCCGCCAGGACAACTGTAAGATCGGCAAAGAAGCGCTTAGCCATGGCTTCTTAAAGTATGCCCTTTCTCTTACGCTCCAGCTCCTGCCGGAAGATGAAGCGCATTATCCGGTCCTCTTGCCTCCGCTCCATATCCTCAAACTCCACCCCCACTCGATACTGCTTCCGCCCGAACTTCTCCTGGATTACGCGCCGCCTGAATACCCCTGTCAGCTCCATCGGCTCCTGACCATCGCCCAGATCGAACCTGAGCTTGAGCCTGGATGTCTCAGGTTCCGACTCATCCAGCACGTCGGTCTGCCGCCAGCGAATGAAGGCTCCGCCGATGCTCAGGTCATCGATGAGCACGTCGACGCGCTGGGGCTCGGCCCCCTCGCGCAGCAGCCATGCTTCCAGGGGCGATATGCCCACGGACAGGCGCACGGCGTTGCGTCTTTGCATCCGCTCCCATTCCCCCGTCAGCTCCAGCCTGTAAACGGGGATGGGAGCGGCCACCCTTCCGGCGACCTTCGCGCGTACAGAGTAGGTTTCGCCCATTTGCTTATGCCAGAGACGCATGCTGGCCCCAACTGGGACGTTGACTGGCGCCCCCTCTCGAGTCGACACCGCGACATCGATCGTTCTACCATCGGCCTGCCTAACCCTGCTTGGAACAAGCGCTGAGCCTCCATCGGCAGACTGTGCCAACTCCAGTTCCACAAGCTGTCCGGCATACAGCGTGGGCATCTAGTCTTCCTCCTCAGCAAGGTGCCCTGTTAAAGTCCCACTCCGCAGGCCCATGCAGTTAGTCCTTATCATCCAGGTCAACCCTTCCGCTAGCGTGGATGTTCACCTGGCTGGCTATCTCGTTGTATGAGAGGACTGTGAGGGTCGGGAGGCTCCTCTCGATCAAGCGGCGCAGCGGCAGCCGCACGCTGGGCTGGCAGATGAGGACGGGGTCATGCCCATTGTTGGCCAGCTTCTCCATCTCTGCCGCGAGCTTCCTAATAAGCTTCTGAGACACAGCCGGCTCGATAGCCAGCGACATCCCCTGCTCCGTCTGCTGCACCGACTGGGCCAGCCTCTGCTGAAGGGTGGGGCCCAGCACGATAACATGGAGAGAGCCGTCCTCGCCGGCTACCTGGGCGCATATGGACCTAGCGAGGGCTTGGCGGACGTGCTCGCTTAAGAGATCCGCATCGGTTGTAACGGGCGCATAGTTGGCCAGTGTCTCCAGGATGGTCACCAGGTCGCGGACGGAGACCCTCTCGCGGAGTAGGTTGCGCAGGACCTTGTGGACGTGGCCGAGGCTCAGCATGTTGGGGATAAGCTCTTCCACCACAGCAGGGTATTCCGCTTTGACGTTGTTTACCAGGGTCTGGACATCCTGGCGGCTGATTATGGCTGCGGAGAAGGTCTTTATGACCTCCGAAAGATGCGTGATGATGACGGATGTCGGATCGACCACTGTGTAGCCCAGGGTCTCAGCCCGCTCCTTGTTCTCCGCTGTGACCCAGACGGCGGGCAACCCGAAGGCCGGCTCCTTGGCCTCGATGCCCTGGACAGGCTCTTCCACGAGCCCCGGATTCATGGCAAGGAACCGCTCCACCCTGACCTCACCCTCTGCAACGCGCACGCCTCTCAGCTTTATGACATAGCTGTTGGAGGAGAGCCTCATGTTATCGCGGATGCGGATCGTGGGCAGGATGATGCCGAGGTCCATAGCCATCTGGCGCCGCAGAAGCCCAACCCTATCCAGCAGATTGCCGCCCTTATCTACGTCCACTAGCGATATCAGGCCGAACCCCACCTCCAACTCCATCGGGTCAACTTGCAGCAGCCGCGAGAAGTCCTCCGCCGCCCGCTCCGGCTTGCCCTCCTGCGCCGCCTCGGCCTCGGCAGTCCCCAACTTCGCTTGGGAGCGAAGGGCATAGGCCAGAGCGCCCACCATGGCACCTATGGCGAAGAAGGGCAGCTTGGGCAGTCCGGGCACAGCAGCCAGCGCCAGCAGCAGCCCCGAGACGATAGCCAGCGCCCGCGGGTTGGCGAGGATCTGGCTGGCGACATCCCGCCCCAGGTTGGACTCAGAGGCGGCCCTGGTGACCATGATGCCCGTCGCCGTGGATATGAGCAGAGCAGGTATCTGCGTGACCAGGCCGTCGCCGATGGTAAGCAGCGTGTAGGTCTGGACGGCCTCTCCGATGGGCATCCCAAGCTGGACGGCGCCGATGGCCAGGCCGCCGACAATATTAATGATGATGATAATGACGCCGGCGATGGCATCACCCTTGACAAACTTGCTGGCGCCGTCCATCGCGCCGTAGAAGTCGGCCTCGCGCTCTATCAGCCGCCGGCGTTGCCGCGCCTCATGCTCATTGATGATCCCGGCGTTCAGGTCGGCGTCGATGCTCATCTGCTTGCCGGGCATGGCATCCAATGTAAAGCGGGCCGCCACCTCAGCCACGCGCCCGGCGCCGTTGGTTATGACGACGAACTGGATTATCACGAGGATGAAGAAGACGACCAGTCCTACGATGTAGTTGCCGCCCACCACGA
>JACQUE010000135.1 GCA_016210425.1 Chloroflexota bacterium
CGGCCTCGACCTGCGCGAAGACGCCGCGCTCATAAGGCGGCAGATCGGGGTAGTCAGCCACCGCCCCTATCTGTACGATGAGCTCACGGCGCGCGAGAACCTGAAGTTCTACGGTAAGATGTATGGCCTGGCGAATCTGGAGGCGCGCATCGAGGAGGTGGCCGACTACGTGGGCCTGCGCCGGCGCCTGAACGACAGGGTGCGCACCTTCTCTCGGGGTATGCAGCAGCGGCTGGCCATCGCCCGCGCCGTGCTCCACGAGCCGGCCATCCTGCTCCTCGATGAGCCGGAGACGGGGCTGGACCAGTGGGCGGCCAGCCGGCTGCCGGAGCTCCTGGGCGCCCTCGGGCCGCGCCGGCGCACCATCTTCATGACGACACATAGCCTGGAGATGGGGCTGCGGGTCGCCGACCGGGTGGCCATCCTGGACAGGGGACGCGTCATATTCGAAGGAGCGAGCGCGGGGCTGGACGTGGATGCCCTGCGCGACGTCTACTACCAGGCGACTTCCGGCAGCGGAGGAAGGAGTTGAAGGCTTTCCTCTCGGCTGTGGCGGCGATAGTCGACAAGGACCTACGGACAGAGCTGCGGACGAAGGAGATCGTCACGTCCTTGCTGGTCTTCGTGCTGCTGGTGCTCTTCATCTTCAACTTCGCCTTCGAGCCCCGCGCCGAGACCATCGCCCTTGTAGCGCCGGGTGTCTTGTGGGTCGCTTTCGTCTTTGCCGGTATGCTGGGCTTGAACCGCTCATTCGTCATGGAGCACGACCGCGGCTGCATGGAGGGGCTCATGCTCTGCCCGGTGGACCGCTCAGCCATCTACCTGGGCAAGATGGTCGGGAACCTGGCCTTCATGCTGGTGGTGGAGGTCATAGCCTTCCCGTTTTTCTCCATATTCTTCAACCTGCCTCTGCTTCTGCCGGGTGCCTACCTGATGGCGCTGCTGGGGACCCTGGGTTTTGCCGGCGTGGGCACCCTCTTCTCGGCGATGTCGGTGAACACTAAGGCGCGGGAGATACTATTGCCGCTCCTCCTTTTCCCCATCGTCGTGCCGGTGCTCATCGCGGGGGTCAAGGCGACGGCCATCGTGGTAGGCGACACATCGGGCGGGTCCATCTGGCCGTGGGTACGCCTAGTCGCCGCCTTTGATGCTATTTTCCTCATCATCTCATCGCTGACTTTCGAGTTTGCTATCGAGCAGTAGGGCCGGAGGTATCGGTGGGCAAGGCCGCGACTTTGACGGATAAGCTGCTGGGGGCAAGTACCCTGGTGGTCATGGGCGTTACCTTATACCTCATCTTCATGTGGGTGCCGATGGACGCTGAGCAGAAGGACGCTCAGCGCATCTTCTACTTCCACGTGCCGATGGCCTGGGTCGCCTTCCTCGCCTTCTTCGGCGTCTTCGTCGGCAGCGTCGTCTACCTCTGGAAGAGAGACGTCGCCTGGGACCGCTTCGCCTACTGCTCCGGAGAGATCGGTGTCGTATTCACCTTCCTCGTCCTGATGACGGGCTCCATCTGGGCCAAGCCCATCTGGGGCGCCTGGTGGACATGGGACCCGCGCCTCACGACCACGGCGATGCTCCTCATGATCTACATATCCTACTTGCTAATCAGGGCCTACGCCGCCCAGGACGCCCAGGCGGCGCGGTTCGGCGCTGTGGTGGGCATCGTCGGCTTCGTCGACGTGCCCATCGTCTACATGTCCATCCGCTGGTGGCGGACGATGCACCCGGCGCCGGTGATCGGCGGCGGTCCCGACTCCGGCCTGGACGTGACCATGTTGGCGACCCTCCTGGTGAGCGTCCTGGCCTTCACCCTCTTCTACCTGCTCCTCCTCAGGCAGAGGATGGCGATAAAGAAGATGGAGCACGAACTGGAGGGGATGCGCTACGAGCTAGAGATGGAGGACGCTGAGAAATGGGCAATTTGACCTATCTCTTCATGGCCTATACGATCATATGGGTAGTCCTTTTCGTGTATATCGCCGGGCTGTATCGTGCCCAGCGGCAGTTGCGGAGGGACATCGACGCGCTGAAGGACCTATCGAGGGCGCGGGAGGAAGACAAACCGAGGATCCAGGTTGGGTCGCGGCGCTTTCCTAGCAGTTAGCAGGGCGTGTAGAAAGTAGCTGGAAGGTCGCATGGAAGACAAGATGGTGCTTTCGGAGGAGAGGCCGGTGGGGCAGCGGGGCGCCCGCTACGCATTGTTCGGGCTGCTTATCGCTGCGGGCATCGGTGCGATAGTTGCCGCCATCTTCCTTTCGACGCAGGCGACGGGCACGCAGACCCTGAACCCGGAAGGAAGCAGCGTGGCCGGCCGGCAGGCACCTGACTTTACCCTCAAGAACCTAAAAGGGGAGTTTGTCTCGCTGCGCCAGTTTCGGGGACAGCCGGTTCTCCTCTTCTTCTGGGCCACATGGTGAGGGTGGTGCCGTCGGGAGTTGCCCGACATGCAGGCGCTGTACGAGAAGTACGGGGAGAAGGGTGCTGTTGTGATCGGCATCAGCAGCGAAGATAACGCCGCCTCTGTCGCCGAGTTCATGAAGAAAGAGGGGCTCAGCTTTCCTGTCCTCCTGGACCCCAACTCCAAGGTCTTCGACCAGTATGGGATTAACGCCCATCCGGCACACTACTTCATCGACAAGTCGGGGCGAATATCGGACTTCCGGATAGGCTATACCGATGGCCCGACGCTGACGGCGAAGCTGGAGAAGGCATTTGAGTAGGGATACGAGCGGCACCGGCATTACGCGGGGGCATCGGCTGTCACCCCGAGTGTAGCGAGGGGTCTTGCTCCTGACCCCGAGACGCCAGTGCCAAACAGGCCGGATGCTTCACTTCGTTCAGCATGAC
>JACQUE010000136.1 GCA_016210425.1 Chloroflexota bacterium
GATGCTGTAGCCGCTGCGAGCGGCTGAAGCGGGTGAAGTAGCGTTGTCTGGCGTGAGGCCGATGAACGGACGCCTGCACGATCTCGCTACCGCTCATGACTCACCTCCTCTAGCGATTGGTGATAACGCGGAAAACGTCCAAGATGATGTGGAGCGTCATGCCAACCAGAACAAACGGGATGAAGATGCGATAGAACCACTTCACGAAGTAGACCAGGGTCGCCTTGTGCAGCGTCGGCTCGTAGTGGCCCAGCCAGGCGTTGGAGAACTGGGGCGTGGCTCCCTCGTGGCACTTCTGGCACGTCACCGATAGATTTGCTTTGAGGACGGGGCTATTGGCATCAGTTGGGCGGGTGATGTCGTGGACGCCGTGGCAGTCGCTGCAGACGGCTTCCGGGGCAATCTGGCCCTCGTTCTCCTGCCGCAGGGAGATACTGGCGCCGTGGAAGTCTTGCAGGTATGTCTTCAGGACGTTGGAGGAGATGCCGTACTTGCCCATGAGCTGCCTGTTGGCATGGCAGTCGCCGCAGAGCTGGGGCATCTCGAGCCGGAAGTCCGACGTCAGGGGATCGCGGACGTTGTGGCTGCCGTGACAGGTTGTGCAGACAGGCACATCCTGGTTGTTGCCATCGATGAGGGCCCGGCCGTGCACGCTGCCGGCATAGGTCTCGAAGATGGCGTTGTGGCACTGGGAGCACGTCCGCGATATCGCAGCGCGCGGCTGGTCCGGCCGCTGGATGTAGTGGGAGCCATGGCAGTCGACGCAGACCGGGGCAGCGGTGTCGCCCCGCACCAGCACGTTGTAATGGACGCTGTCTAGCGTACGCGCGTAGTTGGAGAAGTGGCAGCGCTTGCAGAGCTCGTACTGGGAGAGGGTGTACTTGCGAGCGCTTGTGATCGCCCTCTGAGGATGGTCACTAGCAGAAGTGATGCCGGTGTGGCAATCGCTGCACACGAGTTGCTCGCCGTGCACCGACTCGCCAAAGGCATCCCTATTGATCTGGAGTGAGAACTGCTCGCCGCTGGGCAACGTCTGGGCCATGGGGTTGCTGTGGCACGCCAGGCACTCCTGGACGCCCGGCGGCTCATCGGCTGCCGCCTGTCCCTGGCCGTCCTCCGGCGCCGAGGCATACGCCGGAGCCAGGGCCGCGAAGAGGGCAACGACGGCCATTGCAACCGCTATGATGCCGGATGCCTCGCGCAGGTGGCGGCCTCGCGGGAGGCCGCCACCTTCTTCCTTCCTCATGCCGCACCTCCTCCACCCCTACCAGGGCAACCTACCGCTCCATACCCTCTTCCTGCTCCTTGCGCTCCTCGATCTCCTTGAGCAGTTCATCCACAGAGCTTTCCAGGCTGCCTGGCCCTGTGCCATGTCCTTTGCGTCCGGCCTTCGCCCCCTTAGCCTTGCGGCGCCGCTCGGGGCCCGCCAGGTAGGAGATGCCGAAACGCCAGGCAGGGGCCGCCAGCAAACCCTGGACGCTCTGGCCGATGGCCCGCGCCGGCCGCCAGACTAACAGGTAACCCATGTAGCTTAGGACCACAGCGAACCCGGCCAGCGGCAGAAAAACCACATAAGCCAGGCCCATCGCCGGCCCGAAGAGGAGCACCAGCGGCAGAGGCGCCCTCAGATAGCGCTGCTCGCGGCTCCCCGGGAGCAAGGGCTCCTCCTCATCTACGTCCACCAGTTGCCCTGTCCGCAACCTCAGGTACAGGCCGGGCCTCACCAACTCACCGCCGTAGTGTAAGTGCCGCTTCCACATGGCCCGTCTCCTTTCTCTTTCCCTGTCTCTCCTTCCATACTCAGTCTATGACTTGGGGCAGGAAAGGTGAAATGGGTCACATGCGGCACCAATTGGGATAATACTGCCTATTTCGAGAAGCAGAGCTACCCAGAAAGGGGCATAGACCGCCGTTTACATTTGCATATCAGTTAACCCCTCCCGGACCGCCCACTTTACCAGATCGGCCCGATTGTGGACGTTCAGCTTCTCCATAATATTGGCGCGGTGGTGGAGGACCGTCTTCTCGCTCACAGACAGGATGTCCGCGATCTCCTTGGCCGTGTGGCCTTTAGCGACGAGGGCCAGCACCTGCTTCTCGCGGTCCGTGAGCTGGTCGGAGGCTCCGGTGGAGGTCGGCTCGCCGCGCAGGTAGCCCTGGATGACCTCAGGCGCAATGTGGGTATCCAGGTAACTGCCGCCTTCGTACACTGCCCGGATGCCGGCCACCAGGTCGCTGCCGACGGCCTTCTTCAGGATATAGCCCGCTACGCCGGCCTTCAGGAAACGGTAGATGTACTCCTTGTTGTCATACTGGGTCAGGACTAGGACGCGGCTCTCCGGCCTCACCTTGCGCAGTTCCAGCACGGCCTCCAGGCCGCCCATCTTGGGCATAGCGATGTCCAGTAGTATGACATCCGGCACGAGCTCCTGCGCCTTCTGGACGGCCTCATAGCCGTCAGCGGCCTGGCCCACGACCTCGATATCCGGTTGAAGCTGGAGCAGGACCTTGATACCCTCGCGCAGGATGGCGTGATCGTCGGCTATCAGAACCCTAATCCTGCTCATTCCGCCCTCCTCCGTTGGCCTCCAGCGGCACCTCTATGCGCACCCGCGTGCCGTCGCCCACTTGCGAATCGATCTCCAGCCGGCCCCCGACCAGCGCAAGCCGCTCACGCATGCCCAGGATGCCCAAGCCCTCCAGCCGGTCGGGCCCGGGCGTCAAGTGCTCTAGATCGAAGCCCTTGCCGTCGTCATCAACGGTCAAGACCAGCGCCTCTTCAGATCGCATCAGGCCAACGCGCACACTGCGGGCTTCGGCGTGCCGGGCGACGTTGGTGATGGCCTCTTGGAAGGCGCGGTAGACGGCCACCTCGATCTGCGCGGGCAACTGCTGCTCCTCGTCCTCTACCTGAAGGTGTAGGTCGATGCCGACGTCCTTGAGGCGGCTCTCCGCATACCAGCGGACGGCAGAGGCCAGCCCCAGGTCATCGAGGACCGAGGGGCGCAGGTCGAAGATCATGCGCTGGACGCCATCGACTATTCTCTCGGCCAGGGCCTTGCTGCCCTGCAGCCGCGCCCGCAGATCCCAAAGGCGCAGATCCCTCGCCGCCAGCAGTGTATCCAGCGATATCATGAGGGCCGTCGCCTCCTGGCTCGTCTCGTCGTGGAGCTCGCGGGCGATGCGCTTGCGCTCCTCCTCCTCCGCCGAGATCACCTTCGCCAGCACCCCCTTGAGCTGATTGCGCGACGCCTCCACCTCGCGAGTCCTCGCCCGCACACGGTCCTCCAACTCCCGATTGGCTCGCGTCACCTCGTCCATCGACTGGCGCAGCCTCTCGCGCATGGTGTCCAGGCTCCGTGCAAGCCGTCCGATCTCATCGCCGCCCAGTTCGGCGACAGGGTCATCGAGGTTGCCGCCCGCCAGCCGCTGCGCCTCGTCGGTTAGCACGCGCACCGGCCGCACGACGCTGCTGGCCAGGCC
>JACQUE010000137.1 GCA_016210425.1 Chloroflexota bacterium
CTTCACCCCTGGGCAGACGCTGGAATCCTATTCACTTCAGTGGCGAGCGTTCGAAACGGAGGAAGCTCTCAGGTCGATTTCCCAGAATCCGTTCTTGGGCGTCGGCTTGGGAAACGCCTACCGGGATGTAACCCTTCTACAGGGGGAGGCCTCCAGCCTGTATTACCGCTTCACCCGCTTTGTCCACAACAGCTATCTCTACATAGGGACCAAGATGGGGATACCGGGCATCGTTTTGTTCGTGCTCTTTTCGCTCGCGTTCCTTGGCAGGGGATGGCAAGTATGGCGGAGGACGAGCGACAGCCAGATGAAACTTGTAGTCCTGGGGATGCTCGCGGGCTTCGTGGGCATCCTGGCCTGGAGCGCCTCGCAGTCGCATCTGCTGCAGACGGAGAGCACGGTGGTGATAGGGCTGATAGTCGGGACTGTAGCCAGCGTCCGACAGATGGATGAGCATAAAGAGGCCGGAATATGAGCGAGCATCCTCCTGCCTCAGTAGAGGTGCGACGGGGCCTTCTTCTCACCGGGAGTGGCTCGGTCATAAGCCTCGCTGTCCTTTTTGCCGAAACGGTGGTGGCGGTCCGGCTTCTATCCCCGGATGCCTTCGGGCAGTTTGTGCTCATCACGGCGGTCGTCAACTTCTTTCTCATCGTCGTCGACATCGGCAGCAAGGACGCCGTGGTAAAGCTGATCGCGGGGGTTGAGGAGCGGAGGAAGGCGCTCCTGGCGGAGAGCATATTGGTGTTCCGTGTGGCCTTGGCCGGGGGGGCATCGCTGCTGTACCTGGGTGGCCTTTGGGGTGGGGAGCATCTAGCGCGCATCTTGGAGCCATCGCTATCGGTCCCGGAGCAAGCTTGGTTTGTGCCCCTGATGCTGTTCCCGGCGAGCCTGGACGAGCTCTTTCTCGGCATCCTTCAGGGACTGCGCTCCTATCGTCACCTGGCGATAGCCCAGAGCTTGCGCAGTATCCTTCGTCTAATGCTTACCATAAGCTTCTTAAGCGTCTTTCATTGGGGCATCTGGGCGCTAATCCTTTCCTGGGCCCTTTCCTCAACGGCCTCGGTTCTCTACCAATACTGCGTGGCTCCGATTGCGAGAGGCCTCTCCTGGGATGGCGCGGCCTTAAAGGAGGTCCTCCGTTTTGGGCTCCCGTTGCAGTTGATCCGATTCCTCTGGTTCGGCCTGCGACGCTTGGACGTGCTGATCGTGGGCGCCCTGGCAGGGCCCGGCAGTGTTGCCTTCTACGCCATCGCTCTCAGGATCCCCGAGGCCTTGCAGCGCCTTTACGATTCCTTTATCGCAGTTTACTTCCCGACGGTATCTGCTCTGGGCAGGAGTAGGCAGGCTGAGCGTCTGTTGAACCAGTCCCTCCGCTTGATCGCCTTTCTCACGGCGATCGCAGCTCTCGCTGCGGTGGCCTTCAGCCGGGACATTATTCCTATTCTATTCTCCGGCAAATACGCTCCGGCAGCTCCCGCGTTTGCAGTGCTTATGGTGACCCTTCAGACGTCTTTCCTGCTTACCCTTATGGGCTACACCCTTACCTCTTGCGGCTATCCAGGCCGATCCCTTACCGCCAACGTCCTTCAAACATCTCTGAACGTCCTGGCGGACCTAGCGCTCATCCCGATCTTCGGTTTTGTTGGCGCAGCCAATGCGGCTGTAGTATCGAGCTACACTACCTATCCCATTAACGTGCTCTTACTGCGGCGCAGCGGGATGGGCGTAGAGTTGAGGCCCTACTTGAAGCAGACGTTCCTATTGCTTGCCTTGGCCGCCCTTTCCTGGTGGGTGCTGCCCGAGGCTATTATCTACAAGGCAGGCGTAGTCCTCCTCTTTGTGCTCTTGAACGTAGCGGTTTCAGCGGTCTCACGTGATGACCTGAGCCTCATCCTATCTCCCCGGATAACGAGAATGGCGCCGCTAGCCCAGGAGTCCTCCCATGCTCGTTAGTAGCGTGCGCCATCTTCGCCAGCGAGCAGAGATAGCCTGGACGCAGGCCCCGGCCTGGTTGATCGTGTCTCCGCTCGTGCTTTTGGGGGCGGTCCTTCGCTTCTACCGCATCGAAAGCAACGGCCTGAACCTGGATGAAGCCTGGAGCTTGTGGATGGTCAAGCACAGCACAGTAGACATCGTCCGCAAGATATGGTTTGAGAGCGGCGACGCAACGCCGCCCACATACTATGTACTCCTGCATGGCTTCATCTCCCTCGGAGACGGACTCGTTGCTCTTCGGGCGCTGTCTGTCATAGCAGGTGCGCTGACGGTCTGGTTAGTGTTTCGCCTGGCTGCCGACCTCTTCGGCCCGCGCGCGGCGGCCTTGAGCGCCTTCTTGGTGGCCATCGCCCCACTGCAAATCGAGTACTCCCAGGAGGCGCGGGCCTATGCGCTGGCCCAGCTCTTGGATGTCCTCTCCCTTTACTTCTTAGCGCGCCTGCTTTTGGGAGACGGCCAAAGACGGAATTGGGTCGGGTCGGGTGCGCCTCATGAGGTAGGCAATGGCTAAGTTTCGAGAGAATCCTTCTGATGTGGCGGCGCTGGAACGCCCCACGATCCAGAGGCAAACGTTCCTCTGCATCGCCACTCGAGCATGGGACTCGTTGTGGCGAGACTCGCAGCAGATCATGTCGCGTGTGGCTGTGCACAACCGGGTGCTCTACTTTGAGCCAGGGCGCAACCCGGACCGTTCCGTCATCGAGGAATGGTTACGCAATGTGCCCAACTACGTTCGGCTTCCGATTCGGGAGCCGCTCCCAAACCTCCTGGTGATCCCGACGCCATCATCTCTGCCCTATGCGCA
>JACQUE010000126.1 GCA_016210425.1 Chloroflexota bacterium
AGCTGAGAGCTATGAATATTTTCACAATTGGCCCACTGAACTCGTTGACAGACTTTTGCCACTTATGTAAGAATGAACGCAAGTGTTCCCGTTTTACTGGCGCGGTGCTTGTGAGTTGTTTGGCGAGAAGGGAGCTGGATTGCTCCCCTTCTTGTTCTTAAGCGAGGGAGACTAAAAGGTCTGTAACCTGTCCGTAACGCGGGAGTGGCAAGCTAGACTAGAAAACCTGGAAGTGGCCGCCCATGAAGAGGATCTATCCGAAAGAAGAGGTCTGCATAGCCTGCAGGCTATGCGAGGTATATTGCCAGGCCGAGCACTCCAATACCAGGGATGTAATTAGAGCCTTCAAGGTGGAGACGCCACGCCCCGACCGCCGCATCTTCATGCAGCAGGAGGGGGTCGTGTCGCTAGCCATCAACTGCCGCCACTGCGATGAGCCTGAGTGCGTCTACGCCTGCATCGCTGGCGCCCTCATTAAGAGCGAGACCGGCCTCGTTGAGTTCAACGTGGACAAGTGCATCGGCTGCTGGACGTGCATCCTCGCCTGCCCCTATGGGGTCATCACCAGAGATAGCGCCCGGGCAAAGGTGGCCAAGTGCGACTTCTGCCCCGAGAGGCAAATCCCCGCCTGCGTTGCCGTCTGCCCCAACGGGGCCCTGCTGCTGGCGGAGGTATAGCCATGACCAAATACCTTATCATCGGCAACTCAGCGGGGGCCATCGGCTGCGTCGAGGCCATCAGGGAGGTGGACTCTGAGGGCGCCATCACTATCGTCTCCGAGGAGCCCTACCCCGCTTACTCACGCCCGGCCATCTCGGAGTTCCTCATGGGCGAGCGCACCTTCGGCCCGCGCATGTACTATCGCGACGCCGGATTCTACCGCCGCCATAACGTCGAGACGATCCTGGGGATAAGAGCCACCCGCATTAGGGTGGAGAGGTCGATGGTCGATCTCTCTGACGGCAGGTCCATCCACTATGAGAAACTTCTCCTGGCCACAGGAGGCAGCCCCATCCGCCCGAAGATGGCGGGCATCGACCTTCAGGGTGTCTATAACTACATCTCCATCGACGACGCCAAGCTGATAGACAACTCGATCAAGGAGGGTGCGCGCAAGGCGGTCATCATTGGGGGAGGACTCATCGGCCTGAGCCTGACCAATGCCCTGGTTGAGCGCGGGGGCATGGATATCACGGTGGTTGAGCTGCAAGGCCGTGTGCTTAGCACGATGGTGGACGAGTACGCCGCGCGTCTGGTGGAGCGGCAGTTACGGCAGGTGGGCGTCGAGCTTATCCTGGGTCACAGTGTGGCCAGGATCGCGCCGCGCCGCAATGACCCGGAGGCCGTGGGAGGCGTGGTCCTGGATGACCATAGGGAGATCCCTTGCGACCTGGTTGGGATCGCCGTAGGTGTGGCTCCTCGCATCGAGCTGACCAGGGGAACGCCTATTCGAGTAGACAGGGGAATACTGGTGGACGACCGCATGGAGACCAGCGTCCCCGGCATCTACGCTTGCGGCGATGCTATGGTCGCCTACGACTACATATACGGCGCACGTCGAAACGTGGCTATCTGGCCCAAGGCCTACTTGAGCGGGCGAATCGCCGGCTTCAACATGGCCGGCGCCGACCGCCAGAATGATGGCTTCACAGCCATGAACACGATCAGCTACTTCGGGATGGCCCTGACATCAGCGGGCATGTTCGATCCCGATGAGCCGGACCGCTATGAGATCTTGGCAGAGGAGAAGGACCAGCATTACAAGAAGGTGGTCCTCAGCAACAACCGGATAGTCGGCTTTATATTCGTCGGTCAGATAGAGCAATCAGGCGTCTTCTACAATTTGATGAAGCGCCGCATCGACATCAGCGGCTTCCGGGACCGCTTGCTATCCAGCAACTTCGGCCTTGTCTCCCTCCCGCCGGAGTTGCGCCGCGAGTGGCTGGAAATGGACCGGATGGGCCCTGTCGCCATCCCGCAGCCTCTACCCGACGTGGTCGCGGGACATCACGGCTAGGCAGTTGCTTAAACGAGGCCAGGGAGAAGCATCCAAGGTCGCCTCTACGGCAGAACACGGAGACACAGATGAAGGAGCCATTCAACCCCGACAATCGCTACGGCGACGATAAGGTAACCGAGGCCTGCGGGCTCTTCGGCGTGATGGATACTACCGGGGGAGTCTTCTCCGGTGACTACGTCATCAAAGGCATGACCAACATGCACGTGCGCAGCAATGGCCTCGGCGGCGGCTTTGCCGTGTACGGCCTCTACCCGCAGCACCAGGACTGCTACGCGCTGCACATTATGTACATGGAACACGCCGCCCAGCACGAGACGGAAGAGCTCCTGAAGCTGGCCTTCCGCATCGTCCATTCTGAGGCCATTCCTATCAGGGAAACGCGAGGCATCGTGAACCCGCCGGCGGTCTGGCGCTACTTCGTGCAACCCGTCCCCGCAAAGGAGGGCCACCATTCGGACGACGACTACACGATGGCCCAGGTGATGAGGATCAACCTAACCATCAAGGACGCCTTCGTCTTCTCCAGCGGCAAGAACATGGGCGCCTTCAAGGGCGTCGGGTATCCGGAGGACATCGCTAACTACTTCCGGCTGGACGACTACCGGGGCTACCTTTGGACCGGACACGGCCGCTTCCCGACCAACACGCCCGGCTGGTGGGGTGGCGCCCACCCCTTCTCCATCCTCGACTGGACCGTCGTCCACAACGGCGAGCTCTCATCCTACGGCATCAACCGCCGCCATCTGGAGATGTACGGCTACCACTGCACTATGCAGACGGACACGGAGGTAGACGCCTATGCCGTCGACCTCCTCATCCGCCGCCATGGCCTCTCCGTCGAGACCACGGCCAAGGTGCTGGCGCCACCGCTGTGGGAGCACATCGACCGGATGCCGGAGGCCGAGCGGGATCTGCATAGGACCCTTCGCCAGGTCTACGGCAGCCTGCTGCTGAACGGGCCCTTCACCATCATCATCGCCCACAACGGCGAGATGATCGGCCTCACCGACCGCATACGGCTGCGGCCCCTAACCGCAGCCACCAAGGGAACGCTTCTCTTCCTGTCATCGGAGGAATCGGCCATACGCCTGGTCTGCCCCGACCTGGACGCCGCCTGGATACCGATGGGCGGCGAGCCCATCATCGGCAGCCTGCACCGGCCTCTGCCGGCGCCCGCGAGAGAAGCCCAGAAGCTGGGAGTGGTGTAACGTGACCATCAGCATACCCGTAGACTACCAGCCCAAAAGCTACCTGAAGCCCAAGTTTTGGGTGGATATAGATGACTACCGCTGCATCCGCTGCCGCTGCTGCGTCGAGCAATGCAGCTTCGACGCCCTCTACTTCGACGACCCGGCGAATCAGGTCGGAATGATTCACACCAACTGCGTCGCCTGCCACCGCTGCGTCGTCTTCTGCCCCACCAATGCCATCTCCGTTGGTCAGACCAGGAACCAGTACCGCGAGAACTCCTACTGGCTGCCGGATACCATCGAGGACATCATCCGCCAAACCGAGACGGGCGGCGTCCTTCTCACCGGCATGGGCAACGACAAGCCCTGGTCGGTCTACTGGTACAAGCTCTGCCTCAACGCCAGCCAGGTCACCAACCCCTCTATCGACCCGCTTCGAG